>JAYWBY010000233.1:0-5653 GCA_043781115.1 Pseudomonadota bacterium | reverse complement strand
CGCCGTCGTATTCTACTTCCTCGCGGGCGACCCGAGCCCGGATGATCCGGTCGCTGGCGGCGAAGACGCCGGCACCGCCGTGGCCACCGACACCGAAGGCGAAGAAGACGCCGGTGAAGTGAAAGACACGGACACCAAAGAAGACACCGAAGCGAAAACCGACACCGCCGCCACGACCGAGCCGGTCGCGCCCGCAGTTCCTCAAAGCCACGTCAAGGGTAGCCACTTCGGCGGCGGCAGCGGCAAGATCGCGCTGACCGAGCCGGCCGACGGCTCTAGCTTGGTTTACGACGAGACGCAAGGCCCCGCGACCTTCACCTGGACGGGTGGCAGCGGCCACATCATCTTCTCGCGCAACCAATCGATGAATCCTCCGGCCATGAAAGTGGCGGCGACGGGCAACTCCTTCGCCTTCAACCACCCGTGGCCAGGAACCTGGTACTGGAAAATCGAAAACAAGTCGGGCAGCACCGAAGTGCGCTCGTTCAAAGTCACCTCGCCCGCGCGCCGCAACGTTCAGCTCTCGCAGCCGGCAGCCGGTGGCGCGGTCGCTGGCAACGGCGGCACGGTCAGCTGGCAAGGTGACGGCAAAGTCGCCTACTACCGCGTCGAAATCTCGACCAGCGGTTGGGCCAACCCGCAGCACCGCTTCGCCTCTTCGGGCAATTCGGTCCAACTGCAAGGCGTCGCCCCCGGCCAATATCAAATGCGTGTCGGCGCCTTCTCGGAAGTTGCCGGTCGCTGGGAATACACTTCCCCGGTCGCGGTCACCGTTCAGTAAGTTCAATTAGAGCAAGTTACAGCTTCGTTTTTTAGTCTCTAGGTAAATTCAGAACCCGCTCAAGACTCTTGAGCGGGTTCTTTTTTTTGGAGGTGATTCGCGGCAATGTCCGTTAGAATGGGACATGCCCACCGCTAGTCAAAAGGCCGAAAAAGCCGCGCTCCGCGCCCGCTTCAACGGCGAACGCCAAGCCTTGCCCGTCGCCTTGCGCGCGGAAAAGAGCCGGGCGCTCTGCGCTCAACTCGCCGCCTGGCTTAAGCCTCTCGCGCGGACGGTCATGCTATATCACGCGGTCAAAGGCGAAGCGGACCTCGGGCCGCTAACGGAAATACTGTCGGGCGTCGAGTTCGGACTGCCGGTTCTCGGCAAGGCGCGGGGCGAGATGGCGTTCCACCGGTTTCGCGCCGGCGACCCGCTGACGCCCAACCGGTTCGGCATTCTAGAGCCGACCGTATCGAGCGCTTCGCCGCTAGTCGTCGACGACCGGTCGATCGTCCTCGCACCGGCGCTGGCCATCGACCGCTCGGGCGTTCGCTTGGGCTACGGTGGGGGATACTACGACAGACTGTTTGCGACGTTCGCGGGCGTCGCGGTGGGCATCGTTTACTCGGAGTTCGTCGTCGACGCTCTGCCATGCGAGAGTCATGACGTTCGCCTACCTTTTCGCGCCACGGAAGCCGGGGTTTTCCCGTCGCTCAGTCGGCCAATATCCCGAGGAGTCAATTCATGACCTTTCGCGCACACGTCGTCATCGCCCTGGCCCTGGTCTCCGCATCGTGTCGAACGGTGGGGGACACGCCGGAAGATTCCTCGAGCGACGTCAAATTCCTCGATAACTGGGATCCCTCGACCTGCATCGTGGCGCACGTCGACAAACCCTCCTTGCGTGTCTGCGTCGACGGCACAGGCGACATTGCCCATGCCCAGAAGATGACCGAAATGGCCTTGAAGCAGTGGTTGGCGCCGCTCCAGGCTCGTTACCAGAACATTGCCACGACCATTGAGTTCGGCTGCGATCACCCTGACGCCACGGTGATCGTCTCGAGCGGCAGTGGCACAGGCTGGGCTGGTCCTGGCTTCGTCAAGAAGATCTTCGACTCCAGCGAGCTCGGCACTTGGCTTCACGAGTTCGGTCACGCCTTCGCGTGTTTAGGCGACACTTACGTCGGAGGCCAAGCCGGAGCCTGCTTGGCGGGTCAGCCGAAGAGTGTGATGTGCTGGGGGTTGCTCCTCAATAATCTGACGGAAGACGACGTCAACGGCGTTCTTCAGCAATACTTGAAGCTCGGATCGCAGGCGGCACTTGCGGCGCCCGAGGGTGATGAGGACAAGGACGGGATCATCAACGCCCAGGACAAATGCCCAGGGACCATCGCTGGCGCCGTCGTATGGCACGACCAGCAGGACGGCAAGTGGCGCGGTTGTGGCGCGAATCAGTCGCCTGTGCCGCTGCCTGTACCGATCGACCCCAGTGCCGATGACGACGGCGACTCGGTGGCGAACAAGTCCGACCATTGCCCGGCGACGCCGCACGGAGCCGTCATTTGGCAAGAGCAAGAAAACGGCCAGTGGCGCGGTTGCGCCACTGGCCAAACACCGATTCTCTTGCCGTAACTCAGCTCTCGACTCTAAGCTTGTGGTCCTCGACGGTGACTTGCACGGAGCTGCCGTCGGTCACCGCGCCGCTCAAAAGCTTGCGCCCGATCTGAGTCTCCAGCTCTCGCTGGATGAAGCGCTTCAGCGGCCTTGCGCCGTAGATCGGGTCGTAGGCTTCTTCCGCGATGAAGGTCCGGGCTTCCGCGCTGAGCTCTAGCTTGATCTGGCGAACGGCCAAACGGTTGGCGAGGCCTTTGACCAATAGTTCGACGATGCGCTCGACCTCTTTCAGGGTCAGCGGTTTGAAAATGATCGTGTCGTCGACGCGGTTCAAGAACTCCGGACGGAAGTGGGCGCGCAAGTCCCTTTGGACCGCGGCCAGTGCCTGTTCATTCACGTGGCCTTCCTGGTCGATGCCTTCGAGCAAATGCTGGGAGCCGATGTTGCTGGTCATGATGATGATGGTGTTCTTGAAGTTCACCGTGCGGCCTTGGTTGTCCGTCACCCGGCCGTCGTCCAAAATTTGCAGCAGGACGTTAAAGACGTCCTGATGAGCCTTCTCGATTTCGTCGAAGAGGACCACCGAATAGGGTTTGCGCCGGACGGCTTCGGTCAATTGCCCGCCCTCGTCGTAGCCGACGTAGCCAGGAGGCGCGCCGATCAAGCGCGAAACCGAGTGCTTTTCCATGTATTCCGACATGTCGAGGCGGATCATGTTGTCCTGGCTGTCGAAGAGCGATTCGGCCAGGGCCTTCGCGAGCTCGGTTTTGCCTACGCCTGTCGGACCTAAAAAAATGAACGAGCCGATGGGCCGCTCGGGATCTTTGATGCCCGAACGGGCGCGGATGACGGCGTCGGCGACCAGCTGCACGGCCTCGTCTTGACCGATGACGCGTTGGTGGAGGATCTCGTCGAGCTTCAGCAGCTTGTCTCGTTCACCCTCGACGAGTTTGACGACTGGGATACCGGTCCATTGGCTGACGATCTGGGCGATCTCGTCGGCAGTGACTTCCTCGCTCAGGAGGGTTTCGCCGCCGCTCTGCTCGGCCATGCGTTTTTCTTCGCTTGCCAACTCGGCGGTCAATTGCGGCAGCTTGCCGTGGCGAAGCGTCGCGGCGCGTTCGAGATTGTAGTCGCGCTCGGCCATCTCGATCTGTCGCTTGGCGTCGTCGATGGCTAGGCGCAGCTCCGACACTTTGCCGAGATTGGCCTTTTCCGTTTGATAGCGGGCGCGCAGCACGTCCGCTTGGCTGCGGGCGTCCTGAAGCTCGAGCTGCAAGGTCTTCAGACGCAGCTTGCTGCCTTCGTCCTTCTCCTTTTTCAGCGCCGCTTCTTCGATTTCGAGGCGCATGACGCGGCGCTGGGCGCTGTCGAGCTCCGACGGCAGCGAGTCGATCTCGGTGCGGAGCTTGGCGCACGCCTCGTCGACCAAGTCGATCGCCTTGTCGGGGAGGAAGCGGTCGGTGATGTAACGGTGCGACAGCATCGCCGCCGCCACCAACGAGCTGTCGGAGATCTTGACGCCGTGGTGAACCTCGAAGCGGTCCTTCAGACCTCGCAAGATCGACACCGTGTCCTCGACGTTCGGTTGGTCGACCAACACTGGCTGGAAGCGGCGTTCGAGGGCCGGGTCCTTCTCGATGTATTTGCGGTACTCATCGAGGGTGGTCGCGCCGATGCAATGCAGCTCGCCGCGCGCCAGCATTGGCTTCAACATGTTGCCGGCGTCCATCGAGCCTTCGGCTTTGCCGGCGCCGACGATCGTGTGCAGCTCGTCGATGAAGAGAATGATGCGTCCTTCCGACTGCTTGATCTCGTTCAAGACGGCCTTAAGCCGCTCCTCGAACTCGCCGCGGAACTTGGCCCCGGCCACTAGCGAACCCATGTCCAAAGCGAACACCGATCGGTCCTTCAAACCCTCGGGCACGTCGCCCCGAACGATGCGGTGGGCCAGGCCCTCGGCAATGGCGGTCTTGCCGACGCCCGGCTCGCCGATGAGCACCGGGTTATTCTTGGTCTTGCGGCTCAAAATGCGGATTACGCGGCGAATTTCCTCGTCCCTACCGATGACGGGGTCGAGTTTGCCGTCGCGGGCGGCGACGACGAGGTCCCGGCCATAGCGCGACAGGGCTTCGTACGTCTCCTCGGGGTTGGCGCTTTGCACTCGTTGGTTGCCGCGCACGGCGGTCAGCGCTTGCAGGAATCCCTGGCGGTTCAAGCCGGCCGCTTGCAGAACCTTGCCGACGGGGCTCTTGTCCTCGTCCTTGATCATTTCCAAGAACACGTGCTCGACGGAGACGTATTCGTCTTTCAGGCGTTTGGCTTCGCGCTCGGCCGCCACGAAGAGCTTCGAGAGACGTTGGGATATGACGATGCGCTCGGGGTTGAATCCCGGACCCGAGACGCTGGGCTTCCGGGCGAGCGCGCCTTCGAGCTCGCGTTGGAGACCTACCGGCGCCACGTCCATCTTCTCCAAAAGGCGAGGAATCAAACCGTCGCGTTGCGCCAAAAGCGCCAACGCCATGTGCTCCAAGTCGACCTCGGTTTGGCCGTGATCGATGGCGGCCTTTTGCGCCTCGAGGAGGGCGTCCTGGGTCTTTTGCGTGAGCCGGTTCATGTCCATGGGTGGTCGTCGTCCTTCTTTTTTCCGCGAATATTCGCTGGATTCATGCATTGCAAGTGTGAGGCCGAACTGCCGCCTGTCAAGCGGCCAGGCCGCGTCGATGTTGAAAAATATATTAGTATCAATAGGTTACAAAATGACTTTAACCATGAGATGGTTGCCCTATACTTGCTGCAGCAGCGTGAGAAAACGCCGGGGAGTCGCCGTGAGCCTTCAGGCTGTCGCAAAAGCCGCACTATCCGTAGGAGTCCTGGGCCTCTCGCTGAGCTGCCAAACGAAGCGCGACGACTCGTCTTCCTCCGTCAAGGACGGGACTTTGGGGCCGCCGCCAGCGGAAATCCTCGCCGGTTTCGAGAAGTCGTGCATGTTTTGCCATTCCAAGTACAAGGACCTCGCGACGGGCCATGTCTCTTGGACCAAGATCACCGCCAATGCGACCAAAATCGTGGCGCGCCTCGACCCGGCCAACCACACGCCTACTTCGATGCCACCCGACAGCGCCGACGACGGACAGCAATTGGATTCCGACCTGAAGACCAAGATGTTTTTGGCCGTAAAACCCTTCGCCACTACCACGGGGGCGGGGACGCCCGGGACGCCGAGTCCGACGACCTTGCCGCTCCACAAGATCAAGTTGCCGCCGGGCTTCAAGA
>JAYWBY010000232.1:0-14837 GCA_043781115.1 Pseudomonadota bacterium | reverse complement strand
GAGGAGGGGTCTTATCGACCACGATGCCGGCCGAACATGCCGACGTGACGTTGTTGCCGAGGACGTCCGTCGTTTTCACTTTAAACGAGTAGGTCCCGTCGGCGAGCGTTAACGGCTGTTTGTAGGTGCCGGTCTGGGACGAATAGACGGTCGGGGTGCCGCCGCAAGAACCTTGGGGATAGAGCATTGGCACATAGTTCGCGATGCCGCTGCCGACGTCGGTGCCCGCGGTCCAGATCAAGAAGATCGCGCCGTCGTTGTCCGTGGTGTCGGCCGTGCCGCTGTTTGAGGTCGCGGAGAAGTGGAGCGCGCTCGCACCGGTCGAAACGACCGTGTCGACTTTGATGCCGTCGGAACTCGTCGACCAATCGGACGTGTTGCCGGCCAAGTCGCGCGCCCGTAGACGCATGAAGATCATGTCGCCATCGGCGCCGCCAGCGTAAGTGTAGGACGTTCCGGTCGCGTTGACTTGAAGGAGGTCGTGGGCGTCCGCCGTAGTACCAAATTCCAGGTCGTAGCTCGCGACACCAGTTCCGGAGTCTGACACGGCGGTCCAATGGAAAACGGGGCTCGCGAGCGTGAAAGCGCCGAGGTCGGTGGGCGCCGCTGGTTTCCCGGGCGCCCCGGTGTCCTTGACGTACGAAACGCTGGCGTTCTCCGACGCGACGCCGTTGTTCGCGGAGGCGACGAGCGGCAATTGTCCTTGCGGAGCGGTACTCAGGTTCAAGTGCGTCGACCATGCACCGTCCGTACACATTGCGGTAGCCTTAGCACTGCCGGCGACAGTGACGGTGATGCCGTTGGGGGAGCAGGTCCCTTGGACTATGAAGTCTGAAACCGATGACGAATTGACGAAGGCGCCGCCGGCCGGCGCAGTAATTTTCACGACCGGCGTCGGGACGGCGGCGAAGGACACCGCCGCGCTCCACTCCGACTGCGAGCGGCGGCCGTTGACTTCCTTGCAGTCAAAGCGCACGAAAAGGGAGTACCCAGTGACTTTCGTCGAGGCGATCTTGAAGGCTTTACCGAGCGTGACTGAAAGGTGTTGATCGAAGGGTTCGGTCTTGTTTTCGTCGATAGTGGCAAAACAAACGGCGCCGGCGCCGATGCCTTCCGCGGTCGGCGTCACGTCGAAAGAGCGCGCCGCGGAGTCGTAAACGGGCGCGAGCGTTTTCCAAACTACGGCGGGGAGCTTGTCGAAGTCGTTTTTGCTGAGCGGCGAAACATCGGAGGCTTTCGACACTGGCGCCGCGATTGCGACGCTGACGCAGGCGGCCTGGTAAACTCCGAAAGCCGTGGCGGCGACGCTTAGCGTGGTCGCAGTGGCGGTAACGTCGGCTTCCGCATAGGCGCCGACCGAGTTGGCGCCTTTGTCGTCCTTGATTCGGTAGAAGACGGTGAAGTGACAGTCGTCGAGCTTCAGACCGGCAGCTGGAGTCAAAGGGAGCGTGATAGCCATCTGACCTGCGATCGTAGCCGTGGGATCGTCGGCGCCGATCAAGACGGCGGGGCCGGCGGCCGTCGCGTTCGAGGCGCCGAGACCGAGGTCGGCGGCCACGTCGGCCGACACGACCGTCGAACCTTCTTGCAGGGAGACGTTGGTGTCGATGCTGAGGGTGCCTGGCGCCATGGACACGCCGGCGCCCGAGATTGCGCCGGCGTCCTTGGCGTTGACGGCGAAGGGAGACTGGCTGGTGGCGCTGTACTTGCTGGATACGACTCCGTTGGCGTCCGGCGCGACGTCGTTGCTCGGTGTAGTCGTGGTCTTTGGCTTATGTGTGCGACTGCGCGAGCTGATGCCTGAGGTGCAGCCTGCAAAACTGATCGCCAAGGCGATGACACCAAACATCCGCATAAACGCTCCTGGGTAAAACCCGACTCCCACCTACATAAGGTATGATCGGCGTCTTGCTGTCGGAAATTTAGCGGTAATAATTAAATTATTTCGGGGCCTTAAAAGAGGGTGCGCCGGGCAGGCGTCCAAGGCGGGATTCCACTAGGGAGTCGTCCTGGAAGAGCCTGTCACCCGGCGCACTTACTGCGGGAACCGTGGCCTACGCCACGGCCTGTCTACTGCGGATTCATGGTGGGGCTGTCAGACAAGAGAACGTCCGTCGGCCTGCTAAAAACCATGAGCAAAGACATATCTCTAAAAAGTGCTTCGCTCTTGGCCGTTTCTCTAGCTTTGGCAAACTTCCATTCTAGGTTGGGTGGGCAACACTCCATCTGTTTCAGGTTTAGTTGGAGGGGTAGGTAACCTCTAAAAATCACCACGGCTTTTTAGGCCGCTTCCCCTTTGACCTAGTTGGGTTCGGTGTCTGCCCGGATTTCTTTAGGCGCTTATATTAGCTAGGTCAGTTTTGATTGGAGGTACGGGAGGTTAGGGGGCTTTTGGCGGGGGGTCATTTCATTTTGGGTCGCGGGCGGTTTTCGAGTATTTGACCGATTTTAGCCATAAAAGTTTATAGTTTTAGGAGGTTAAGCGCGGTTTCGTCATGCCAAGCGCCTGGAGCGAGAGATGACCGTAGAAAAAAACTCCGGCCGTTCACTGATTCAGAGATTCCTATTTTCTTTGAAAGCGGAAAAGCAGGGCTGCGAGGCTGGCGACGCATTTCGGAGAAGGACGCGTTGCATTCCGAGATTTCAAAGAAAGAGGAATCTCTGAATCACTGACCGGCCGGAGCGAAAATAAAAAAAGCCCCGGACCGCAAGGTCCGGGGCTCTCTAGTAACTAGAACTCAGTGCAGAAGCGAAGCGGTCGTGAAGTAGTCCGTCACGCCAGCCGAGGGCTGCATGATGACGGCGACGTTGACGGTCGCTTCCGAGGTGTTGGTCGCGCCCGGCGTCGTGGGGTCGGCATAGGCGACGTCTTCGACGACGACTTTGCCGTAGTAGGCAGACCCAGAGACGGTGGCTTGGAAGTCGAACACTTGGTTGTTGTACACAACGTACTTCGTGCCCGGATCCGGATAGACGGTCGCGGCGGAGTCGCCGGGAATGCGCTCGACTTTCGTCGCGGTCAGCGGGTCCCAAGTCTGGGGTCCGCGGGCTTGAATCTTAAGGTCGCCCGGGTCCTTCGAAGCGGAAACATAGAGGCGTTGCAGCGACGAACCGCCGCCCGATGCCGCGGCGCGACTCAGGAAGATCGTCGGTTTCGTCGTCAACATGCCATTGCTGGCCGAGATGACGCCGCAAAGTTCGGCGGAATCGGTCGCGGCGTCGCAATCAGCGGCGGCCTTGACGGTGCCGGTCGCCTTCGTTACGTCGAGTTCAATGGCAATGAACTTGCCGTTGTTCAACTTGTACGGAGCGACAGGAACGGCGTCGTTCGACGGGGTGTCCCACACGAGGTTGGACGACCAGCTAACGCCGGTCAAGTCGTCCTTGCGGACGGCGACGACGAGGAAGCCGTAGGTCGTGCCATTCTTGAGCGCGGTAGCGTCGGCCAAGGCGGTGACGGTGCACTTCTGCGTCTTGACGGCCGGGGGCGCGACGACGAGCGAAGGCTCGGCGGCGGTGCTCTCGGCGCATTTGACGAAGCCGGTCAGCTTTTCCGCGGCGGCGGTGTCGCCGGTGGCGGCGGGAGCATCAGCCAACATGCTGCCAGACGTCAGAGTCTTGGCGGCGGCTGGCGCGACGGCGGTGTCGTCTTCGCAGTCCTTCTTCGACTCAGGCAAGCCGAAGGCTTGGAAGAAGGCGGTGTTGGTGACGCAGCGCGGCACGCCCGAAAGCGCGACGTTGACGCCGGTCGGGAACATCGGCTTCATCGCGTCGGTGTACTTGCTCTTCTCTACGGCGAAGACGTAGTAGCCCTTGAAGTCCTCTTCGACGTTGCCCGCGGTCCAGCGCAGTTCGATCTTGGCGTTCTGCGTCACGGTCCAAAGGGTGCCGGGAGGGTTCAGGTCGCTTTTGCTTTCCGTCGCCGGATCGCTCTTGCTGTCGCTGCAACCGGCGAAGAAGCCGGCGGCCGAGACCATCAAACCTACTTTCAGAATATTCATAACCTTCATGGTTTTATGCTCCTTTGTAGTCACAGGTCGTCTTAGAGTGAGTCAACTTTGTTGGACACGCGAACCGTCATCTTGAACGTCGCCGCAGTGTTGGCGTCGTTGTCCATGCCCGTGACGTAAATGAAATGGTAGTAGAACTTGGTCGGCGGCGACGTCGTGTCCGTCGGGTCGGCGGTGCCGACGACGTACATGTGCTTGTCTTCCAAAGGGAGAGACTGGCCGGCGACGGAGTAGCCGTCTTTATTCTGCAGCGTGCTGAAGGCCGACAATTTCGGCGCCTTCGGCAAAGTGGCGTCATCGAAGCCGTTGGCGTAGTAGCCGAGGTCTTGGACGCCGGTGTTCTTGCCCGCGGTGAAGTTGGCCTTCTTGGCGGAAGCGGCGCCGAAGTACTCGATGCAAGCCGCGACCGTCGTCGTGGCGTTGCAGCTCGTGACGGCGTCGAAGCTAACGGCCGTGGTATTCGCTAGGGCGTCCGCGGTCACGTCGAGAGAGCCGCAAGCCGCGCCACCTTCGGTTCCGCATGCTTTGCGGAGTCCGTCGAGGTCGACGGCGAACGCTTTACTCACCGCGGCGGAGGCCGCTACGTCAGCAACGGCCGCGCGAGGAACGACGCAGCGAACTTCGCTCGTCGTTTGCGCGACCTTCTTGCCGTCGTCGAGGGTCGAGAGGGTCGTGAAGCAATAGTTGCTTCCGATCTTCAGGCCCTTCATGTCGATTGTCGTGGAGCCGTTGAACACGTGGCTGGCTCCGCCCTCGGCAGCGATGGCATCGCAAGCGACGCCAGCGCCCTCTCCGGTCTTCGGCATGCAGCTCGGCAAGACGGCGTCGGTGCCGTTCGTGACGGTGTAATAAGGATAAATCGCCAGGTCGCCGTCCGGGCTGGTGGCTGGAGCCACGGTTTCCCAGTCTTTGCCGTTGTAGCCCATCTTGGCCAAACTAGCTTTGCCTGCCGGGTCCGGATCGCCCTTGTCGTCGAGCAGCTTGATCGTGCTGCCTTCTAGGGAAACAAGCTCGTCGCTCTTGGCGCCGTAGACGTTGTAACCCGAGAAGTCCTTCTCGTTGTTCATTCCGCTCCAAGAGAGGCGGACCGTGCCGTTGCCTTGGTCGACGATGTTTAAGCCGAAGGAGAACTTCAGCTCGTCGAGGCCTACAGCAGTAGGATCTGTTGACTTACCGCAACCCGTCATCACGGCTCCCAGAGCGAAGACGCCAAAGAGTGGCACCATCGCGCTCCGGAGCATCTTACTGAACACTACTTTCATCGGACCCTCCTCCTCACTGATCTATTAGGACATAAGCGAAATAATTTTCGTTGGCTTGAGAAACGTTACTATGGTTGAAATCCAAGTCGAAAGCAACCTAATATGGGGCACTTTCAGGCCATATCTGCCCTCATTTTGCGCAGTTCCACATTGGTGAGTAGTGCCGACGAACGACTCTAAATCCAAGGGATATATCGGCTGGATCGCCTGGCGGAATCTCGTTTCGCGCGGACGAAAAAGCGGGTTGTCTTTCATGACCGTCGTGTCGATCTTCGGCGTCGCGATCGGCGTCGCCGCGTTGATCATCGTGTTGTCCGTGATGGGCGGCTTCGAACAGGACCTGCGAGACAAGATGCTGCGCGGCCAGCCGCATCTTGAGATCTTGAGCAAGAACGCCGCCGCCGGCTTCAGCTTGCATGAAGTACCGCTCGACAAAATTAAAACGCTCTTTCCCGATTCGACGGAAGTCGAGGCGTTCACGGAAGCCGACGTCGTCTTGAAGCAGAAGAAGCACCTGACCTCGGCAACGCTCTTTGGCGTCGACCCGGACCGTGAGGGCCACCTCTGGGGCTTCGGCTCGTCCATTACAGAAGGAGAAATGAACTCCATCGGCCGGACCCACCCAGCGTCCGGCAACTGGGACGTCGAGGTCCGCCGCCCCGGAATCCTCCTTGGCGAACAGCTCGCCGAGCAGCTCTCGGCCGAGATCGGCGACGAGATCACGGTGCTTAGCCCCCAGGCCAACGCCGGCACCGCGCTCGGCGGCGGGACCGTCTCCCGGCAGTACGTCGTCGCAGGTAAGTTTCGGACAGGACTGTTTAATTACGACGCCAAGTGGGCCGTGGTCAGCATCGAGGAAGGCCGCAAGTTCATGACCGACTACGACGAGTCGTTGGACACGGAAGAGTACGTCAGCGGCATCGCGGTCAACCTCAAGGACCCCACCGTCATCCAGGCCTCGACCGACCGGGTCTTCGGCCCAAAGCCCGTCGCCGATGCCGCGGCTATCAAGGCCTTGCCCACCTTGGACGCCCTAACCTGGGAAAAAGCAAATAAGTCGTTGCTCTTTGCGTTAAAACTGGAAAAATTCGCAATGGGCTCCATACTGATGCTCATCGTGATCGTTGCCGCCTTCTCCATCAGCGGCACGATGATGATGACCGTATTCCATAAGCGAGGGCAGGTAAGTTTGTTGCGCTCGCTTGGCATGAACAAGAACGATATCGCCCGGCTCTATTTGACGCACGGGTTCACCATCGGCACGGTGGGGATTGTCGTCGGCCTGCTCTTCGGCATCGCGATCTGCGCCCTGATCAAGAGCTTCCAGTTCATCCCTCTTCCGCCGGGCGTTTATCACCTGAAAAATCTTCCCTGCAAATGGTTGTGGTTCGAGTACGGAGTCATCTGCGTGTGCGCTTGGTTGTTCAGTCTGGCGGCGTCGACTTATCCGGCCTTGACGGCAGCTCGTCAGGATCCGGGTCAGGGACTTCGGTACTTATAAAAAGGGAGAATTACTTGGCGGAAATGGCGAACGGCAACGAGAACTCGAGTCCCGCGCAAGTGCGTTCGGGAATCGTGCTGCGCCAAGTCCGCAAAGTTTACACGATCGCGTCGGAGCCCGTGGAGGCTTTGCGCGGCGTCGATTTGGACATCCGCGCCGGCAGCATCGTCGCCGTCACCGGCAAATCCGGCGCCGGCAAGAGCACGCTGCTCCACATCCTCGGCACGCTCGACCGGCCGACGACCGGCCAGGTCATTTTGAACGGCACCGACGTCTCCGAGATGCCAGACAAGGCCGCTTCCCATTTTCGCAACGCGACGGTGGGCTTCGTCTTTCAGATGAACAATCTCTTGAACGAGTTTTCCGCCCAAGAAAACGTCATGCTGCCCGGCCTGATCGCCGGCGCGCCGCGGGCGATGGTGGAAGAACGCGCCGAAAAACTGCTCAACGCCGTAGGCCTCGGTCACCGCATCAAGCATCGCCCCGGCGAACTTTCCGGCGGCGAACAGCAGCGCGTCGCCATCGCGCGAGCCCTGGTCATGGCGCCGCCGATCCTGCTCGCCGACGAACCGACGGGCAACCTAGACCAAAAGACGAGCCATGCCATACAGGAACTGTTGATGCAAATCTGCCAGCAAAATCAGGTTACGATGCTGCTCGTTACTCACGATCTCGATCTTGCGCGGCGCATGCCAAGGCAGGTGATCATGGAGGATGGCCGTGTCATTGAAGGGAGCGTGCTCTCTTGAAGTCGTCCTACGCCCTCGTTGCCCGCTACCTCTCGCTGCTGCTCCTGCTGCTCTTCGTCGTGACGACCCAAGTCCGCGCCGCTGGTGGTGAGATCGTCCAAGACCTCGACGTGCGAGGCAACGCCAAAGTCGAGAAGGACGCGATCCTGACTTTGCTGAAGACCAGGAAGGCCGACCCGCTCGACAAGAAGGTCTTGCAGGAAGACATCAAGACGCTTTTCGAGCTCGGCTATTTCTCCGACGTCCGCATTTACAAGAAGGCCGTCGACGGCGGCGTCAAGCTGATCATCCACGTCGTCGAGAAGCCGGCGATCACCAGCATCGCCATCGAAGGCAACAGCGAGATCACGGAAGAGACGCTGAAGGAAAAGCTCGAGACCAAGCTCTACACGATCGTCAACGAAGCGACGATCACCGGCGACGTGCGCATGATCGAGAAGCAGTACGCCGAGAAGGGCTACTACCTGGCACGCGTCACTTACACGCTGGAAAAGAAGGGTACGAACGAAGTCGCCCTGACTTACCACATCGACGAAGGCGGCAAGGTCCTCGTCGGCTCGGTCGAGATTCTAGGCAACCAATTTTACTCCGACGCCGACATCATCAGCGGCGCGCCCGGTTTGGCGTCGCGGCCGTACACGCGCTCCAGCGCCTTCAGCTCCAGCTCGCTCTACCAAGACGACTTCGTCAAGCGCGACTTGGAATACATCTCGTTCATCTACCGCGACCAAGGTTTCGCCGAAGTGAAGGTCGCCAAGCCGTTCCAATTCTTGGACGTCGACCGCGACTTCGTCCGCTTGACCTTCCAGTTGGAAGAGGGCCTGCAATACGACGTCGGCTCGATCGACGTGTCGGGGGATCTCCTCTTCACGAAGGCCGAGCTCCTGGAAGAAATGAAGCTGAAACCGGGCGACCTCTTCCGCTACTCGAAGTTCACCAAAGACATCGAGATGCTGGTCGACAAGTACGGCGACCTTGGCTACGCCTACGCCGACGTCAACCCGAAGACCCAGTTCGACCGCGACAAGCGCCTGGTTCATATCAACTATGAGATCACCAAGGGCGAGAAGGTCTACTTCGGCAAGATGACGATCATCGGCAACACCAAGACCCGCGACAACGTCATCCGCCGCGAGTTCGAGATCGCCGACAGCGAGCTTTACAGCGGCACGGGCCTAGCCAATACCAAGAACAACATCAACCGCCTCGGTTATTTCGAGGAAGTCCAGGTCATCAAGGAGCGCGATGAGAAGCAGCAGAATTTGCTGAACCTGAACGTCAAGGTGAAAGAGAAGCCGACGGGGCAGCTCCAAGCGGCCATCGGCTTCACGCCGTCGCAGTCGGGCACCGAGGGCTCGCAGTGGTTCGGCCAAGGCCGCTACGACGAGAAGAACCAGTTCGGCCGCGGCCATGCGACCAACTTGACGGCGAAGTGGAACGGCGAGGAGAACTACTCCCTCGACTTGGGGTTTTCCAACCCGCGCGTCAACGACAGCTGGTGGTCGGCGGGCTCTAGCGCCTTCTACAGCAACGAGAAGAAGAAGGCCGTCGACGAGGTGACGATCACCGAGCGCCGGGTCGGCGCCAGTGTCTTCGTCGGCCGGAAGATCATCGAGTTGATCCGCGCCCGCGTCACCTACAAGTTGCAAAAGATCACGGACGAGACCGACGGCGCCTACGTCTTGCCTCGCTTCGTGGAGACGGGCATCGCTTCGAGCGCCATCTTCAGTTTGCTCCGCACCGACGTCGACAACTACATCGACCCGACGGCCGGCTCCGAGTTGACGATGAGCCAGAACTTCACCGGCGGCAAGCTCCTCGGCGGCGACGAGCAATACATGGAGTCGACGCTCGACGCGACGGGCTACTTCCCGATCGACTTCAGCGAGACCTACCGGACCTACTTCAAGCTCCACGGCACGGCCGCGTACATTTACCCGCTGTCGACCGACAAGCCCGTGCCGTTCACCGAACGCTACCGGCTTGGCGGCTACAACGACTTGCGCGGCTTTGACTATTGGGACGTCGGCCCGCGCTTCAGCTTGCTGCGCGCGCCGGGCGGCGGACGGACGACGATCAACAAGGGCGGCGACAAGAAGATGTACGCTCAGCTCGAGTACTTCATGCCGCTCATTCCCGAGGCGGGAATCAAATCGCTGCTGTTTACCGACGTCGGGCGGGTTTACGACGACGAAGAAGCCATGGTCTTCACCGATCTGAAGAAGGACGTTGGCTTTGGATTCCGCTGGATTACGCCAATCGCGCCGTTCCGCTTCGAGTGGGCCTACCCGATCGTCGACGGAAGGCTTGGTGATATGAACATCATCTTCTATATTGGCTACTGACAGCCAAAGACTAAAGAAAGTGGAGACGTCCATGCGTAAGTCGTCCTTGATCAAACTGGTAGCGGCCCTGGTCCTAAGCTCGGGGGCCGCTCGCGCCGTCGCGGCTGAAGGCGCCGGCAAATATGGCGTCGTCGACATGCAGCAAGTCATCTTGAGCGTGGAAGAAGGCAAGGTCGCCCGGGCCGCGCTCGAGAGCGAAATCAAAACGAAGGAAGCCGAGCTCCAAAAGCAGAAGGAAGAGCTCGACAAGATGAACGGCGAGTGGAAGAACCAGGCCGCGCTGCTCAGCGAAGACGCCCGGATGAAAAAGCAGCAGGAGTTCCAAGAGAAGTTCCTGGCCCTGCGCAACGCCGAGATGGAATTCCAAGCGAACATCAAACGCAAAGAGCAAAAGGCGACGCAGCAGATCGCCGTCAAGGTCGCCGGCGTCGTCGACGCCATCGCCAAAGGCAAGAAGTTGGTCGCGGTCTTCGAGACCAATAGCGCCGGCCTGCTCTACCTCGAGACGCCGGTCGACCTGACGCAGGACGTCATCACCGAGTACGGCAAGAAAGCCCCGGAAAAGACCGAAGAGAAGAAGAAATAACACCGGCTTAAATTCCGGGCGGGAGCCGCGTATCATGGCGACTGAGTCGCAAGTCAAGTTGCCGATGGACATCATCGAGATTCAGAAGTGCATTCCGCACCGGTATCCGTTTCTGCTGATCGACCGGGTCCTGGAAGCCGTGCCTCACGAATACATCGTCGCGATCAAGAACGTGTCGATGTCGGACCCGACGCTGCAAGGCCACTTCCCCGGCAATCCCGTGATGCCGGGTGTCTTGATCGTGGAAGCGATCGCCCAAGCCGCCGCCGTGCTCGGTCATTTGAGTTACGCGACGGGCCTCAGCCAGTGCCTGCTGACGGAAGTCAGCGCCGCCCGCTTTCGTCGGCCGGTGGTTCCTGGCGACGTCATGCGCTTCGAAGTGCACGTGGCCAAGCGTCGGCCGCCGTTCTTTTGGTTCGACGCCAAATGCCTGATCGACGGAGAAGTGGCCGCCGAGGTCAAAATCTCGGCGTTCATCAAATAGTCGGACGCCAGGGAGGCCCCGAGTGACTCAGAAAATCGATCATACCGAGCTGACGCTCTTCGACATTCCGAAGCAGGACTTGGACGCGCCCGTGGTCATCCACCCGACGGCCCTGGTCGCCAAAGGCGCGGAGCTCGGCAAGGGCGTCACGATCGGGGCCTACAGCATCATCGGACCGAAGGTTAAGCTCCAAGACAACGTCCACGTCGGGTCGCACGTCCTCGTCGAGAATCGCACGACGGTCGGCGCCCGCACCGTCATCTATCCCTTCTCGTCGATCGGCGTCGTGCCGCAAGATTTGAAGTACCAGGGAGAAGACTCCGAGCTGATCGTCGGCGAGGAAAATTCGATCCGGAATTACGTCAACATGTCGATCGGCTCGGCCACCGGAGCCAGCCGCACCGTCGTCGGCCGGCGGAACCTGTTCATGGTCAACGCCCACGTCGCCCACGACTGCGTAGTCCAAGACAACTGCGTCATCGCCAACGGTGTGTCCCTGGCCGGCCACGTCGAGGTCGGCTCGCTCGTCATCATCGGCGGCCACGTTGCCGTGCACCAATTCTGCCGCATCGGCCCCCGCGCCATGGTTGGCGGCGGCAGCATGGTCGTGCAGGACGTGCCGCCCTTTTGCATGGTCCAGGGCGACCGGGCGGTGCCCGTCGGCCTCAACGCCATTGGCCTGAAGCGCGCTGGATTTTCTGCGGAAGCCATCAAAGACATGAAGACCATGTACCGGCTGCTGTATAGTGAAGGCTTGACCGTCGACGACTGCATCATGCGCATAAACAGCGAAGTGCCGGAGAGCGACCAGCGCCGCCTTTTTGTCGACTTTTTGCGCTCGAGCGAGCGCGGGGTTTGCCGCTAATCAAGAAGCTCGACACATATTTCATTTCGGCGGGCGAGCACTCCGGGGACCTCTTGGGCGCGGACTTGGTCTTGGCCTTGAAAGAAAAACTGCCAAAGCTGACGGCCTTCGGCGTCGCCGGCAGCGCCATGCTCAACGCGGGCGTCGACGAGATCGCCAACATCTCGGCTTTTAGCGTCATGGGTGTTACCGACATCGCCTTGAGGCTCGCCGAGCTGCGCATGCTTGAGTGCCGGCTCTTGGCCTGGATCGACCAGTGGCAACCGAAGTTCGCGGTTCTAATCGACAATCCCTATTTTCATTTGCGCTTCGCCGAGCAGCTGAAGATGCGCGGCGTGCGCGTCTTCCAATACGTCGCGCCGAAGCTCTGGGCGTGGGGCGAGGGGCGCGCGCCGCAGCTGCGCGACAACTTCGACACCGTGCTCGGCATCTTGCCGTTCGAGGAAGAGTTTTTCACTTCGCGCGGCATCCGGTATTCGTACGTCGGGTCGCCGCTCAAAGACCGGATCGACAAAGTCATCATCAAGCGCGAAGCCCTCGGCCTGCCGCTCGACAAGCCCGTCATCGCCTGTTTGCCCGGTAGCCGTCCGTCCGAAATTCGCTTGAACTTGCCGACGATCGCCGGAGTCAAGGACGTGCTTGTGCGTCGGCATCCCGACGCGATTTTCATCGTCCCCGTGGCCCACAATTTGAGCTTCGAAGAGGTCGCGGACGCCATGCGTTATGGCGGCGACCGGCCGGCGTTGACGCCCGTGCCGAGCGGCAAGGACTTCGCCGTGGAGTCTTACACTTGCGGAAATTTGCGATTCGTCCGCGGCATGAGCCTCGAGCTGATGGCGGCGGCGGACGTCGCCATCGTAGCCTCGGGCACGGCGACCCTTGAATGCGCTTTGCTCGGCACGCCGATGGTCGTCGTCTATTCCATGAGCGAACTGAATTATTCGGCGGCCAAACGCCACGTCAAGATTCCCTACGTCAGTTTGGTGAATTTAATTGCCGGACGGAAGCTCGTTTCGGAATTCATCCAAGACTTCTCTCTCGAGCAGGTCGCTGACGAAGTGACGGTACTCCTCACCGACAAAGTCCGGCGCAAGTCGGTGCTCGACAGCTTCGAGGATCTGAGAGACCGGATGAAGGGCATGGCGGCGGAAACCGCCGCGTCGGTCATTGCCTCGCGCTGCGACAGCGGCCGCGCCGCGTCGACCTGAGATGCAGTCGAGTCTCCTGCAAGAGCTCTTCCTGAAGCCGCTGAAGTCGCAGAAGCGGCGCTTCGCCGTGATCCTGCCGGCGCTGGCCATGCTGTCCGCCGCCGACGGGTCGATTCTCTTGATGATCCGTGGTTTTACCAAGGCGCTTTTCCAAGCAAGCGTGGTGCGGACGGTGCCGCTCTTGGAACTCCTGCCGGCGAAGGCGCAAACGCTCTTTCCGTCTTGGGGCGGAGTCGACGTCGAACGCGGAACACTGGCGCTGGCGGTGCCGGCGATCATTTTGGTGGCCGGGTTCGCCAAGGCCTTGGCCAGCTATTTGTATCAGGTGAACCAGCAGGCTCTGGCCCTCTTCATGGCGAAGAGCTACCGAGAGAAGCTCTTCCAAGCTCTCCTCAGCTTGCCGTACGTCGAAATCCGCAGAAGGCCAGCTGGCGAATGGATGTCGCTGATCATGAACGACGTTTTGCTCATGCAAAACCGCTTTACCGACATCATGACGGTGCTCGTCAAACACACGGTGACGGTCGTCACCGGTTTCGCGATGCTGACGTTCGTGCATTGGCCGACGGCGTTGATCATCTTGGCGATTTCGCCTGTCATAGCCTTCGGCATGGGGCGGACTGGTAAACGCATCGCGCGCTATGCCGAAGTCTTCCAGCGGGAGTTGAGTTACATCGCGGGTTCGGTCCTCGACTTGCGAGGGCGCTTCGACTTCATTCGCGCCCAGCGCGGCGAGGTCCGCGAGCAGCAGCGCTTTCAAAAGCAGAATTTGTCGTATTATTTGTTGATTCGGCGGTCCATCCTCGTTCGCTCGGCCTTTGCCCCGGCGCTGGAGTTTTTGGGTTTCGCCATTTTTGCAGCCGCCGTTTATGCAATCGGCAGCGGGCTGCTCGGCGGGTTCACGCCAGACCTGATGATGACGTTCTTCGTTGCCTTAGGTTTGATGCTCCGGCCGCTTCGCGAAATCGGCGAGCAGCTTTCTCGATATCACGAAAATCGCGGCGTCCTCGAGAACAGCTTGTCGACGTTCCGTCGGCTGGGCGAGTTGGCGAAACTCGCCGCCGCCAAAGCTGCTCCCGGCGCTACGTTGTCACCGCGGAGCGGTTTGTCGATCCGGACGATTCGGGCCGGCATGGCCGGCGAGACGCGCTTTAAAGGAAAGAATCTCGAACTCGCGCCGGGACGCGCCGTCGCCATCATCGGCCCAAGCGGCGCCGGCAAATCGACGCTGTTGAAAACGCTCGCAGGTCTGGTCGAACCTTTGGAATGGGACGCAGATTGCGCGTGGGAAGAGGCGGCGGGGCGGATGTCGATGGTCAGCCAAGACCCTTTCTTGTTCGACGACTCGATCGGGCAAAACCTGACTTATGGCTTGTCCGACGCCGCCCTGCCGCAGGAAGACGAACTTTGGCGAGCCTTGGCGACGGTCAATATAGACCAAGAAGTCCGTGCTTTGGACGCTGGTTTGGCGACCCGTCTCCGCGCCATCGGCAGCAACGTGTCGGGCGGCCAGCTGCAGCGTTTGGTGATAGCTCGCGGCCTTTTGCGCCAAAAATCGATCTGGTTGCTCGACGAAGCGACGTCCGCCGTGGACGCCCGCTCCGAACGCGACATTACCCAGCGCCTCATTCAAGCTTGTCACGAGTCGAAGCACGCTTTGGTTGCCGTGACGCATCGGCTCACCTGGCTCGGTTCGTTCGACGAGGTTTGGTTCGTCGAGCATGGCGAGCGCACGTTGGTCGGTCCGCACGCGGAACTGCTGGCGACGCCTCGCTACCGCGACTACTGCATGGCGCATGCCGGGGCGGCGGAAGCATGAGGGGCCTG
>JAYWBY010000231.1:0-5658 GCA_043781115.1 Pseudomonadota bacterium | reverse complement strand
CAACTTCGCGCCGACATCGACAACTTGACGTTGAACGCCTTGCTGCTTGGCAACGCCGGCCCCGGTGCTCAACAAGTCCTCGAGCAAGTCGCCGGATCGCCTGACCGCGTCCGCAAAGCCGACAACGCCGACGAACTGGCCAATGAGATCTTGAAGTTCGCCGACGCCTCGATCGACGAAGCCTCGGGCCATGCGACCCTGACCGTTGACCCGTATCCGCGCGCCGACCTCGGCCTGGCGTTCCTTAAACCCGACACGACCCCTGGCGTGTGGATCTATGAAACTCAGCCCTTCGTGCTCCTCGGCAAGCCCGGCGTCGAAGTCTTGAACATCGTCGACGTCACCGCCCTCGGCAAAGACGGCACGACGCACTCGGCGCAAGTGAAGATCCGCTACCGTCAATAACGGTTGCCGAACGGAGACACCTTACTTATTCTCGTTGAATGACGAGTCCAAGTAAGGTGTTTTCTTTTGTCTTCGTGGCCGCGGCCTTCGCCCTGCCCCCAGTTGCGCGCGCGGATTCGAACCTGCTGAAGCGGCACAGCTCCCGGCCGCTTCAGGCCGAGTCCGACCCGGCGGCGTTCGAAGCGTGGGAAACGCCGATCTCCGGCTTCTTCGTGCGCAGCCACTTCGATGTTCCGACGGCTTTCGATCCAGACGATTGGACGATCGTCGTCGATGGTCTCGTGAACAAGCCGCTGAAAATGACCGTGCGGCAGCTGCGTCAAGCGGCTCAGTCGTCCTTCCATGCGGTGTTGGAGTGCTCCGGCAACGGGCGAGCCCTCCAGGAGCCCGGGGTCCCTGGCGTCCAGTGGCGCACGGGCGCCGTCGGCAACGCCGGCTGGTCGGGCGTTCGTTTGAAGGATCTTTTAGCCAAGGCCGGAGTGAAAACGGAAGCCAAATTCGTGACCTTTACTGGCGCCGATCAACCGGCGAAGGCCGACGTGCCGGGCTTCATTCGCAGCATCCCGCTGGCCAAGGCGCTGGACGATCAGACGCTCTTGGCCACGTCGATGAACGGCGCGGCGCTGCCACTGCTCCATGGCGGGCCAGTGCGAGTCGTCCTGCCCGGCTGGTACGGAGAGAACTGGGTGAAGTGGACGACGCACGTCACGCTCACCGCGGCCGAAGATCAAGGCTTCTACATGAAGAAGGCCTACCGCATGCCGAAGACGCCGGTGAAGCCGGGCGAAGCTTGGGACTCGGCGACCGGCGTCGCGGTCGAGACTCTGCTCGTGCAGTCGTTCGTAGATTCGCCGCGCGCAGGGGCGACCGTCGCGCCGCACGGCCTGAACATTTCCGGGAAGGCCTACTCTGGATCTGGCGCGATTGGCGCCGTCTCTCTGTCGCTCGACGGGGGCGTCACTTGGAGCCCCGCCAAGCTCGAACCCCAGCATGCCGACGGCGGGTGGCAGGAGTTCTCCTTCGCGGCGCCCGATTTGAAGGTCGGCGCATTAACGATCATGACGCGCGCCACCGATGCGACGGGCAACGAGCAGCCGCTCGAGCACACGTGGAATCCGTCGGGCTACCTCCGGCAGGCGGTAGAACGCTTGGATGTCAACGTCGACGCCGAGGCGCAGCCAAGCGGCGCCACCGTCTTGGCCGACAAGTGCACGCTTTGCCATTCCCGGCAGCTGATCGAAAGCCAGCGCTTGACTCCGGGCCAATGGGAAAAGACCGTCGACAAGATGGTGAAGGTATTCAAGGTCGAGTTGTCACCCGGAGAGACGAAAGCTCTACTCGCTTACGTCGCCAAGTACTCCCCAGAGCTGACGAAAGTCGCGCCGGAACCAGTGGTCTACGCTTCGGAGGCGCGGCGCTTCGAGACGTCTCGCGCCGGTGACCCGAAGCATGGAGCCAAACTCTTCGCGGCGCATTGCGCCGATTGCCACGGGAAAGAAGCGCAGGGCGACAAGGGACCTCGCCTCAAAGGGCGAACGGTCCCGGACGCCGATTTTCGCGGTGCGGTCGCAGTCGGCCGCGGCTTGATGCCGCCTTTCGCCGGTCAGCTCGCGGCGAAGGATCTCGACGACTTGCAGGCGTTTCTCCGCTGACTCAGTTGTCGAGATCCGTTCGCTGAGAACTAGCCGGCCGGCGACGAATAGCTATTGTGCATTACAAATTGCATCCCTCTCGTTCCGGGCGGCAACTAGCTTAGCGTCGAGTTCTCCAAGCAACCGCGTCAATTCTGCTTGTTTGCGAAGAACGATGTTCATTTGCACGCCGATTTCGGCAATGGCAGCCGGAGCGGTAAATACTTTGCCTGAATAGTCATAGGCACCACAAGTACCACCAACGATCGGAATATATTTCGTAATTCCAGAACCGCCGCCAACGACCGTTTTTGAAGCTATCAATGCTGTTGTGCTGCCCAAAGTAACAGCTGCCCTTCGGCCCTCGGTATTCGTCAAAACGTAAGTTGAGATATCCTTCTTACTCGCACCAACCACTGCACATTGAGACGCATACAAGGAATTTCCTCCAAGCGTTTTTAAGGCGGTAACAGACTTGGCAACGGTGAGTGCTTCAAATCCAGCCACAACGCAGCGGGCAACTATCTGGATTTCAAAACTATCTCCAGAGCGTGCTAAATCCGTTTGGGCAGCATCAAGTTCCTGATATTTTGCAGTAAGGCCGCTTTTTTCACTTCCGATTGCACTCATCGCCGCAGAAAGTACCCCTTCGACCTCAATATACATTGATCGCGCGGTTTCGCATTCGCATGCAGTTGATGCTCCGCCGCCGCCGCTGCCACCGTCTGAGTTGCCTTCTCCAGAATTAGAACCAGAGCCGCCGTTGCCTTGGCCATCGGTCGTCGACGGCGCAGAGCTATCGAGTTTAGATCCTTGATCGGGAGGGGCCAATTGGGCGGACTCGGATGACGAAGCAGCGCCGCCGCCGGCGTTCTTCTGGCGTTCGGTATCCACGGTGCCGCAAGAAAATAGGAACGCCAGAACGCTTGAAAGGGCAATAGTTGCAAAGCTAGGACGAGTCATCTTGTTTCTCCACGAAAGGTTGTGGTCGTTGAATTGCGGCTGTTGTTCATGCCGTAAAAAGGCATGGCCAAACGGCACAGAGAGTATGAAAAGCTGGGGATTTTTGGGTGCTTGGTCGAAGCTGAGGCGCGACACTATCTGCGGATGGATTGCTGTGCTTTCGTTGGGGATTGAAAGCCAAGCGGGCACTGGTACCGAGCTGTTGCTTTAAGCAAAGGGCATGAAGCAATGTATATTAGGCTCTTCGGCAATGACGGTGGATTGCTTAACGCGACGATTTATCCATAGTAATTGTCGGCGATTATAGCCGCAAATTCTCGCTCGGTCGCGTTTTGCCATTTGAAAGAAAAGCCCCGCCTCCCTGCGGAAGGCGGAGCCACAGCCCGAAAGAGTCGGCGCGAAGCTATTTGCCGCGACTCATGCCGCGAAACTGCAACGGCCGACCCTGGTCCATGCCTGAAGAATTGGCCGACGCCGGCTTAACGGTCGTCCCGTCCGGAACTCCGCCGCCTTCGGCGCCTTCGCAATAGCGTGCTTCGCTCCACGCGTAAACTTCCGCGCCCAGCGCGGAGATGTTGTAGGCGCCGACGCCGCTACGCAATATAAAAGCTTTGCCGTTCGGACACTCGAAGAGTTCATAGTGGGTTGTGATGAGTACGTCCCAGCACGAGTCTTGATTGACGCTGGCGGAAGAGGGCGTCGTTTGGTTGGGCAACGTGTCGACGGGAATCGGCTCCAGGCACCAGTTGAAGGCTTCGAGCTTCTTCCACTGCGGCGCTTCGGTGCCGCTCACCTGAATGGCGACCGCGGCGAAGCCCAAAGCGCGGTTGTGGTCGTGAAGATAGTCGGACGACGGTTCGCCGCCTGCCAATTTTTGCGCCAGAGCCGCGCCGTTCAAAAAAATGCCCGTGCCGAGCGTCGCCAAGAGATTGATGGTCCGCATGTTTGCCTCCAAGTCGGGAGAGAAGCCGCGGCACCTTGCCGAGGCTGGACTCCAGTCTTCGAAGGCGTTGACACGCTCGCTGATCCGCGGTGCTCGATTTCCGTATTCAACCGTATTCCATCGCGGAAGAGTCACCAGGCATAGCCGACCGCTAAGTCAAAGTTGGGACGGTAGTCAGGGCCTTCGCCTTTGACTTCGCGTTCGGCCGTTTCCTGGTCGCTGCCCGTCCTAGCTTTCACCGAACGGTTGAAGAGGGCCGTTTGCCCGCCGTGGCCACCAACGCGCACGGTCAAACCGCCGCCCCAGTACCAGCGGTAACCGCCTTCGAAGACGAGGGGAATGCCGGAGGCGCGGTCGTCGACGCGTGCGTCCTTGTAGGCGAATGTGGAGTTAGAAGTCATGTAGCCTGTTTTGACGCCGGCGTACCAGCTGCGGCCCTCCGGGTTGCCGTAATAGCGAGCGCCGCCGAGCAGAGCGAAGGATCTTTGGCGTTTGGCGACGATGTCGCCGTCGTCGCCATCGGCTTGGACGTCCTTGACGTTGTCTTCGCTCCGATCGAGGCTCCAGACGCTCGTTTCGGCGCTGGCGTACCAGTGCTCGTTCAAGCGGCGGTCGCCGGAAACGGCGGCGCCGAAGCCGCCCGGCGCGTTCTTGCCGAGCGACGAGAAATCGAGCAACGGCGCGAAGTCGACGATGGTGTCGAGCGGCGCCGCCGTTTTCGTGTCGCTCACATCCTTATGATCGGCGGGATGATCGGCGGCTTTCGCTGCCGTGGCACCGAAGGCGCTCACGAGGGTTAGGGCGAGGACGAGGGCAGGGGCTTTCATCGGAATCTCCTAGGGTTTGTGGGGAAGACGCGTTGCCTTCCGATGACCCCAACTTACCTAGGTTTCGGGCCCTTTTGGCGGCCCGTCCCGCCAACGGCCGAAATTCCCCCCTGAACCGCCGACGCCCTGGGGGGGCGTCCGTTCGCGGGGCTCTTTCGGCCGTTGGCGGGGAGGGCGCGTACGGGGCGGAGTCGAACGCCTATTGTCGGGAAGTCAAAAGGTGTCCCCACTCAAAAGGAGAGAGTATGAAAAAATTCGTGATCAGTTCCGTGATGTTCTTGGCTTCTTCTTCCATGGCTTTGGCCTCTGGTTCTGACGTCTGGTCCGGCACGGGCCAAATGTTCGACGCGGCGCGCGTCCCCGTCTCGTCTTACTCGTTGACCGTTACCAACGACGCCGTCGCGGCTAATGCCGACCACCTCGTCGTCGAAGTGCGCGCCGGCGGCAACGTGGTCTATTCGTCCGACTGCGACGTGACCAAGGAGCCCAACCGTTGGCACAAGCTCTGCAAGGACGGCGCCGAAGGCTGGGGCTACGTGTTCGATCACGGCTTGGCGCAAGAGTATCAAAACGCCGGCAACGGTAAGGTCTTCATCACCCAAATCATCGTCGATACGCCGACGACGAAGCGGCTGCTCCGCACGGAGTTGCAAGACAATCAGGTCGTGCACTATTTCTCGGAGACCTTGGAAAAGACGGGTAAGTAATGGACAATGAAGGTCCGGGCGCGCGCCGCCCGGACCTTTCGCGCCAAGGAGCCGCCGGATGAGTCTCGAGCAGCAGATTTTCGGTGACAAGGGCTGGCGCCCGGCGGTGCGACGCTATCTGGTCTTCGCCTTCCCTTGGACGATCTCGACCGTCGCGGTCGTCGTGCTCTTGATGGACCCTC
>JAYWBY010000230.1:0-14860 GCA_043781115.1 Pseudomonadota bacterium | reverse complement strand
GCCCCTAAAGGCCGTCAATCAACAATCGCGGCTGAAGAATCAAGCAATTTGCGAAATTGCCGAAAAGTGCTCATCCGGAATTCGTCAACCCCCCACCGGCGAGAGCATCATGCAGCGCTTTTTCAACGCCCCTCTATGTTGGCTTGTGACATTACTAATGCTTGGGGGAGGGTGCAAAGCGGCCTCCGAGCAGACGACCGTCAAGGCTGAAGAGGAGACGTCGTCGACGTCGCCGTTCGTTTGCCAAAATTGCGACATCGAGTGCTACCGCAAAGCGACGACTGCCGGCGTCAATGCCCAGATCGAATGCCTCCGCGGCGCCATTGACGCGGCCGGTCCCGGATGGGCTCGAGCGATCGTCGCAACCGTGGACATCGCCCAAGCGATCGAAGCCATCCGCTCCACGCAGATCAGCTTCCCGGCCGAAGATCCAGAAGCCGGCGGTGGCAATGGTGCAGCCTCGACGGCACCGGCGACCACTGAGGCGGCCGAACCGGCGCCGACGACGACGGAGCTCGCGGGCGACATCTCGATGTCGACCTGGGACCTGTTGAACCAAATCATCCACTACACCAGCAAAGGCGGCGTCCTCCAGCCTCGTTGGCTCGAACGTTGTGTCGCCAATATCGGCGAAGCCTCCGAATCGATCTACTTTGCGGCGGCAACCGTCAAGGAATTCGGCGACACGAAATCACTCTCCGCTTCGAAGATTTCCGACATCATTTACGCGACGGGAAAAGCCACCCAGGGAGCGCTGGAGGCAGCCCAAGCCTTGGTGAACTGCACGCCTGGCGCCGGGGCGAAAGCCATGGCTCAAGCCGGTAAATCGCTGCAAGGTCTGATCGAGCCGCTTGGTCGCTTGACCGACGCTCTGGGCGTGCTGAAGGCGATTGCCGTCTGCGGCGTCAATGTCACCAAAGGTGCCATCGTTTTGGCCAACAACACGGCTTGCTTAATGGAAGACCTGCAAGCGATGAAGGCGAGCGAAGCGTCGCTCGACAATGCCCGCAAAAGAATTCTTCCCGAAAATGGGCCTGCGGTCGCGCCGTGTGTCGCTGCGGGTACATGTCCGCCAGTCACCACCGTGGCTACCTCGCCCGCGGCGACGCCAGCGGCTCCAGCGCCTGCACGGTGCAACGGCGAACCGACCTATTGCTCCGTTTGGGCGATGGGCGTTTGGGGCGAGCACCTGCGTCGACAATTCTCGGGAGCGTTGACGACACGCACCTACTTCTGCGCCGCGAAATGCGGTAACAAAGGGACGGGCACCAGCGACTGCAAGGCCTCCGCTGGCGAGCTGTTTGGCGCCGAAGCCAGCGCTTGCGGCAACATCTGCACGTCGTCGCAATGCTCGGTCGGCGTCGATCGCTGCATATCCTATTGTTGCTCTCAGGACGGTGGTTGCGCTGAGGCCGCCCACCAGAAGATGACTGACAACAATTTTAATTGATTCCAGCACCGGTTTTACATAGGGGTCTCGTTATGCGTTTCGCCGCATTGGTCTATTTGGCTTCAACTACATTGCTAGTTTCTGCCTGCAAGTCGCAGTCGAGCAACTCCAACGCAAAGACGATCGAGAACTTCTCGGACGCCAAACAAGTAACCGAATACAACTGTGCCGGTACCCTCCCTCGAAAAATTGAGAACGTCGTTTTCTTGGACAAAAGTCTTCAGACTAAGTTATCGCAAGAGCAAGTCCTGCGCCTCATGGTAGCGACCGAGACTTCGCTCGGCGCTGTTCCGTCGCGTTTCGCCAACTTCTTCTTTCGCCAAGGACAAGGGCGAATCGTTTTGGTCGAGGATGCCGAGAGTTTCTGCTACAACATCATTAGCTCAGCCGACGAGCGCCATTTCCTTCAGGCCAAACACGCCGCAGTCGAATCCTGCTGGGACGTTCGCGGAGATCGTCCGACGATCTTCCTGAAGGCGGATCCGAGCGTCATAACCCATCACCTGCTAAGGGCTATGGGACGACTTTTGGTGGAGCTCTACCTGCCGCTCGCCGCCGGCGACAATCGCGCCAGCGCCGCGGAGGCCAAGGACGTTGTCCGCTTCAAGGAACTCCTGAAAAACTTAGGCGACACCTTCGTGGCCGAGGTGACGGAACTCAAAGCCGCAAACAAGACTAGCCTGAGTCTCGACGGCTTCAAAGACCTGCTGGCAGCGGGGAATCTGGCGGGGAGGAGGCGCTTTGATGCTTACCTTTTCGCCGAGGCCTTTGATTCGTTCTTCTGCACGTCAAGCCTGCCCGAGGCTTCCCCCAAAAATTCGCGGTCGAATTTCAAGCGATTGACGCCCAGCACCTATGCCGTGTTTGCCCCGTATGGTCTTGCTGCGGATCGGGTTGGATTGGCGCTAGCGGATGGGGACGAAAAGTTCGCTCCCAGCACAGACGGCACCGGTGGCGACGGAGGCGGCGATGGAGGCGGTCCAGGGGGATGGACGCCGCCAGTGAATTCGCGGACGATAACGGTCGGCGACGGCATGCCAAAGGAGCTGGTGGGCATGACGGTGCCTTTCAACCCGTCGACCGGCCAGTTTCAAACGATTCCAGTCGCGCCTTCGGCGATGCAGGAAAATACGGAAGCGGCCGCCAACTACCGCGACACCTACAAAGAGATAACCGGGTTCGCGGCCGGGAGTCCGCCCGGCATCGTCCACCAGTTGCCGACCGCGGCGGCCAGTGGTTACTTTGACGCTCAGGATCCTTACTGGCAAGCGACGCTCGAGAACAAAAAGAACATCTTCGGCGAGACCGTGCCGGGGAACGTCAATTCGGTCGAAGAGCGGATCAACCATTACAACACGGCGGTGACGCAGCGATACGCCCCTCCGACCAAGTCGCTTTTCACTCGGCTTTTTGCCTGGTAAAGGCTGTCCCCTGACGCCTGTCGATTTCTTGGTCACTCAGGCGGATCCAGCTAAGCCAATTTAAACCTATCTAAATCATATAGTTAGGCAACTGCGCTGCCAGGCGTCCAAGTTGCACTATCCGGCTCGTCACACCTGCCGCCTCCCGGCGTCAGGACCTGCTGTTGCTGCTGCTGTTCCTCTTCTTCCCTTCCCCTTCCCCCGTTGGAGTCCGTGACCATGTCTTCCTCCGCCATTCTCGAGAGTTTCATCCACGCCAATTATCCCGGAATGAACCTGCCGCCGCTCTGGCAAGTCATCTACCAAGAGGCCATCCGCGGCCACCATTTGCTCTTTCGCCGCACGGACGTCGACCAATTCGACGCCGACATGCGCTCCGAGTCGGCCGAAATGTGGGCCAGCGAAGCGCTCTCCGACGAACTCGAAATCATCGTGCTGAAGTTGATCGGCAGCTCGGAACTGAAAGACATGGTCGGCGTCATCGATGCCTTGGCCAACGAGACCCGCCAGAACCTTTACGTCTTTTACCGTCGCGTGCTTTGGATGTGGCGCAACTACGTCAAAGATAACCTGAACTGAATCCAGCAACATCACGGGCTAAAACCCGAGAACTTGCCCCCGCACTCGGTGACCCCGGAGGCGGGGGCTGCACTTTTTTCCCAGCCTTCGCTATAATTTAAAGACACTCTTCAGTTCCGCTTCATCCCTCAGTTCTTATTCTCCATTTATTGCGGTCTATTTCATCCGTTGGGAGCGTCTCCATGGCAAAAGCTGCTGGGCTTCAGCCCTTCGCGCGTCTGTCGTTTCTGTTTCGCGCGATCAAGCCTCGGAAGCTCGTCCACTCCTATGAGCGCGAGGTCTTCCTCGTGGCCGCCGTCGGTTTGTCCGCTTTCTATTGGACGGCGCTCGCCAGCTTCACACCGCTCGACGCGTCGTGGGTCGCCGTCAGCTTTCCAGAGTCTGTGCCGCAGAACCTCGCGGGAATCTTCGGCGCCAACCTCAGCGGCTTGGCGCTCTTCGTCTTTGGCTTCATCGCTTGGCTTTTGCCCCTACCGCTCCTCAGTAGCGCCGTCTTGGTCGTTCGGAAGTCCCCAGCGGCGAGCGCGCGTTCTCGCCTCTTTGGTTGGATGCTCGGCATCAGCTGCATCGCGGCCTTCGCGGCCCTGAAGTACCCGTTAGTCACATGGCGAGGCCTCGACTTCCCGAGCGGCGGCGTCGTCGGCTCGGTCCTCGCGAAGCAGCTAGTCTATTGGCTTGGAACGATCGGCGGCTTTATCGCCATTGGCACGATTACCCTCTGCGCCCTGCTCCTCGTTTTCCGAAAAGGGGTTTTGGATCCCTTGCTGGCGCATCTTCATAAGCCGCTCTGGTGGGACACGTTCCTTCACAAGTTCGACCCGGCGCCGAAGGAATCCGTAGCTACGATCACGAAGGACCCCGTTCAGCTGGCGCCTCTTTTTGATTCCGTCGTCAACGAGCGCGAAATCGAGCCGGAGCTTATGAGCACGCCGTTGCCACTCGAGCCGACCTACGAGGACTTCGAAGACGACGGAGCAAACGACATTGCACCCCGGCCGACTCCCAAGACTGGTGCCCCCCTTGCCGCCAAGGGCCGGGCCGCTAGCAAATACGCGCCGCCGCCGCTTTCCGTCTTCCAAAAAGGCGACAACTCGGCCGCCTCGCCCGTGAATCAGAAGGACCTCGAAAACACCGCCATCTTGCTCGTCAAAACCTTCGAAGACTTCGGTGTCTCCGGCAAGATCGTCGGCTATCAACCCGGACCCGTCGTCACCGTCTTCGAATTCCAACCCGACGCCGGCGTCAAACAATCGAAAGTCGTCGGCCTGATCGACGACATCGCGCTGGCCCTGAAGGTCGACTCAATCTTCATTCACCCCGTCCGCGGCAAGCGGGCCTTGGGAGTTCAAGTCCCAAACGCCAAGCGCGAAGCGGTGCATCTCGGCGATATCCTGGCGACGTCGTCCTTCCGTGATTCGCCGTCGCCATTGACTTTCGGCATGGGCAAAACCATCACCGGCCAACCGATGTGCGCCGACTTGACCGCCATGCCCCACCTTTTGGTCGCCGGCGCCACCGGCTCAGGTAAATCGGTGGCGATCAACGGCATGCTTTGCAGCATCATCATGAAGGCCAGCCCCGAAGACGTGCGTATGATCCTCGTCGATCCGAAAATGCTCGAGCTCTCCATCTACGAAGGCATTCCGCATCTGCTCATGCCGGTCATCACCGAACCGACCAAAGCTTCGCTCGCGTTGAAATGGGCGACCGCCGAAATGGAGCGCCGTTACAAGCTGATGCAGCTGGCCTGCGTGCGCAACATTGCCGGCTTCAACGAGTTCCTAGCAAAGGTCTCGCCCGCGCGCCGCCAAGAGTTGGCCGAAGCTGTCGGCGTAGAAACGCTCGACAAACTCCCTTACATTCTCTTGGTGATCGACGAACTCGCCGACCTCATGATGACAGCCCCGAAAGACGTCGAGTCCTCGATCCAGCGCCTTGCTCAAAAGGCCCGCGCTAGCGGCATCCACATGGTTCTCGCGACCCAGCGCCCGTCGGTCGACATCATCACCGGCGTCATCAAGGCCAACCTGCCGTGCCGCATCGCATTCCAGGTGGTCAGCAAGCACGACAGCCGCACGATTTTGGATTTGATCGGCGCGGAAAAACTCCTCGGCAAGGGCGACATGCTCCTTCAGCGTCCAGGCATCGGCCGCCTAGAACGTCTCCAAGGGGCACTGATCACCGACGAGGAAGTACTGAACCTCGTCGCTAACGTCAAAGCGACGAGCACGGTCCACTACGACGAAAGCATCATCAACTGGATCGACGACGAATTCGCGCGCCAAAAAGACACCGGCGACGAGTTGGACGTCGTCATGGACGACGATCCGAAGTTCGAGGAGGCGATGGGTCTCGCCAGGGCTCACGGCGTCGTCAGCGCCAGCTTCCTGCAACGCCACCTGAAGATCGGCTACAACCGCGCCGCTCGCATCGTAGAATTCATGGAGTCTAGAGGCTACGTCGACAAAGCTGACGGCGCCAAACCAAGGAAATGGCTCGGTCCGATGGGCGCCGCCTAGAGCAGGCAGCTCAAGGCCTCGCCCATGGCTTCCAACGAGTAGAGTTCGCGGGCGGCCTTGGCGCGCTCAAGCTTGGCGGCTTCACCCTCGCGGAGACTCGTCTGCGTCCAACTTCCGAGCAACCGAGCCGCCTCGACTTCCGTTCGACCCAAATAGTTGAAGCCGGCGTTGTCGAAAAGCGTCTCGCCAAGAGAACCGACTCCAGACACGCCTATCGGCGTGCCACAAAGGAGAAACTCTTCGGAAACGCGGCAAATGAGCTCCGAGCCGAGACTGGGCACGAGGCCGAGGGCCACGGAGCCGAGTAGAGTCTGGACGTCCGTGACACGCGCCGCGGTGATGCGCACTTCGTCGACGAGTTTCAAGCCCGCTTCGGCGACACTGACGTTCAGATGCGCGACGGAAATGTTCGCTGGTTCACCTACGACGTGGAGGAGCGGTCGGGGCAAATCGTGCGGCCATTCCGCCAGCATGAGCTTGAACATGCGGAACGCGGCGGCGTGGCCTTTGACGGGATCGAAGCGACCTAGGATCACGATTTCGGGACGGGTCGTCAGGCCGGCCGGGCGCGCGAACTTCTTCGTGTCGAGCCCCAGCACGACCGGCATGACCGGCGCCCCGGCGTCGGCGCGTTCCAATTCGTCCGCCAAGCGGACGCTCGGCGTTAGGATGCGATCGACGTGAGCATGGGCCCAGCGGTGCCTGGCGCTGAATGCGAACCCCGTCGCCTCCAGCTCCTGCCCGCGAAATCGCCAGACGGAGGCTTCGGACTTTGCTTTCAAAATTTTCGTAAACATCATTTCCGGCCCGCCATAAGTCACGATGACTTCGGGCTTCAGTTCGTCGAGCAAAGTCAGGAACGTCCGCATCTCGCCGAGCGCGAACCGATTTACGGAACGAATTTCTAGATGGTCTTTGGCCCGGCGCTCGGCCGCGGAATCCACGAGGGCGGTAAAGACGTTTTGATGGCCCGCCAAAGCGAGAGCTCGCGCGGCACTCAGCGCGTATTCGGTAATGGCGCTGTTCCAACGGTTCGAGCAAAGGTGCCAGATGCGCCTCGACCGAGTCACGACACGGCCTTGGACGGTTGTTTCAGCTCTTTGAGCTTGGCGTACTTCACGTAAGTGTAAAGGCTGCTAAGTAGTGCGTAAGTGTACCCGGGATAGCCGTCGAGAATGCCGAGACGAAAGACGTACCGGCTGACGAACTCACTCCAGGGCCTGAGCAAGTGCAGCGGTAGATAGGGCATCGGCCGACCGAGGCGCTTGTGATTTACGGCGACCCTCGTCGTATAGTCATTGAATCGGCCAAAGTAATCGGTCAAGTCATCGTAACTATAGTGGAGCAACTCCCCCGGCAAGACGCCCACCGACCCGCTTTTCAGGACCACCCGCTCGTGAATTTCGGAATCGAACCGACCAAGGTCGCGGCGAAATAGCCGAAGTGGTTCGTCGCTCGACTTGCCGAAGCGGAGCTGGCGACCCATGAAGATGAGTTTGCGCCTGACCTTGAACCCGGCCTCGGCGACGTTCGTTTGGCCGCAAACATCCCGGACGGCATCGCGTAGCGTGAGGTCCAAGACTTCATCGGCGTCGAGCGACAGCACCCAAGGCCTCTTGGTCATCGCAATCGCCGCATTTTTTTGCTCGGCGTAGTTCGTGAACTTCCGCGTTTCCACCCTGGCTCCGAGACTCTCCGCCAAAGAGCGGGTGCCGTCGGTGCTGCCGGAGTCCAAAACGCAAACTTCAGAGCCCCGTGGGAGGCTCTGAAGGCATTGCTTAATACGTTTCTCTTCGTTGAGAGTGATGATCGCGATAGAGAGGTTTGAAGCGTCGTCTACCGGTGCCATCTCAGTCTTTGTTGGAGAACGAAGCCGCCCATTGAAGGTTGCTGTCGCGATTCTCCACGTCAACGATGACGGGATAACCCTTACGAATGGTCTGGGAGGTGTTGGAGACCGAAACCACGGCATAAGAACCGCGGCGTTTGATGATCCGCCCCGAGGCGATCACGCGGGCTTTTTCGTCGAGGACCTTCACGCGGTCACCGATGATGCCTTCTTCGACCTTCACCACGCACTTCGAGCCATTTGCAGAGCAATTGTAGACAGTAGCCGCTTCGGCAGAGGCTGCCAACCCGAAACTACCGCCTCCAATGAGCGCAAGGCCCAGGAACCCTTTTCTAAAATTCTCAGCTATCCGCATGACGACGACCCTTTCAGCTTCCGATCAGCTTCAGCAATTGGGGACACTCAACAGCAACTCAACCACGGCAGGGACTCCGTAGCCGAGGCACCTTGTGCAAGAGCTGCACCCGGGCCATCATCTAATGATATCGGAGGGTTGTGCTGGATTGACGCGTCTAATGACGAGAAGGCCTGTCAACAAAGTCGACAAGCCTTGGGGAAAACCTGGGGAATTCGGCGCAACTCAGACGGTCGCGGCGTCGTCCGCCTTCTTTTTCGTGGCGGCTTTGGCGGCAGCTTTCTTTACGATCTTAGCTTCCACGGTCTTGGCGTGGAGGTCCTTCACCGCGGCCAGGCCGCGCTTGATGACGGGGAATCGAATCTCCTCGAGCTCGTCGGCGACCAAGCGGCCGAGCGCCTTCAGTTTGAAGCCGCGGTCTCTTAGGTTTAGCAAGGTCTCGAGGGCCGGCGCATGTTTGAAGACGAGCTGGTGGCCGCCGATCTCGACGGTCAGTCCGACTCTCGGCAAAAGGGGCAAGCGGCGTAACTTCGTACGTTCAACCTTGTGTAGGGTCAGCATGTTCGACATGGCTCATGTCCCTTCGTCTAATTTCGCAATGTATTTGAGTGCCTAAGTTTTTATATTTGAATCAACCGGGGGAGTCAACGCGGTAAGTTGACAGCCCTGTGGCTAAACTCCTAAATTCCAGGGGCCCGGAGCTACATACACCCCACTTAGGAGTCGCGCCCTTGGCCACCGACGACGCGCGCAAGACACCCCTTTACGAGTCCCACAAAGCTTTGAAAGCCAAGATGGTGCCCTTCGGCGGTTGGCTGATGCCGGTGAGTTATGCGGGCGTCCTTGCCGAACACAAAGCGGTGAGGGAAGACTGCGGCGTGTTTGACGTCAGCCACATGGGAGAAGTGTTCGTGTCCGGCCAAGACGCCGCCAAGTTCCTTCAAAGCATCACGATCAACGACATCAATAAATTGGCCGACGGCAGCGGCCAGTACAGCGCGATTCTCCATCCGACCGGTGGCATGATCGATGACTTGATCATCTATCGTCTGAAGGCGAACGAGTTCCTGATCTGCGTCAACGCGTCCAACACCGACAAGGACTTCCAGTGGATCAAGAGTCAGTCGGCTAAATTCCCTGGCGTCGCCGTCACCAATGAGTCGGCGAAGTACAGTCAACTGGCGATTCAAGGGCCAAAAAGCCAGCAAGTAGTCGGCTCGCTCGTCGCTTCGGTCGACAAGGATACCTTCGCTAAGCTCGACTACATGGGCATCATGACTCTGAACTTCTTCGGCGTTAAGAGCTTCATGGCGCGCACAGGCTATACCGGAGAGCAAGGTTACGAACTTTACGTTCCCAACGAGGTAGCGGCCCGCCTTTGGGATGCCGTAATCGCCATGGGACCAAAATTCGGCGTCCAGCCAATTGGTCTTGGTGCCCGCGATACGTTGCGGCTCGAGCCATGTTACCTGCTGTACGGCAACGACATGAACGACGACGTGTCGCCACTTGAGGCAGGCATCGCTTGGGCCGTTCGCCTCGACAAGGGCGACTTCATCGGAAAGGACGCCTTGATCAAACAAAAGGAGGCAGGACTGAACCGCCAGATGTTCGCCTTCAAGATGGAAGAAGACGGCATCCCTCGCCACGACATGCCGGTTTTCAAGAACGGCGAAGCGATCGGTACCGTGACCAGCGGATCGGTGCTCCCGACCGTCGGAGGCTCGGGAGGCATGGCCCTTCTCAACCCGAAAAAAGTGTGCGTCGGGGACACGGTAGACGTTGATATTCGAGGCAAAAGAAAACTTGCACGCCTCGTTCAAAAGCCTCTATATAAAGCTAAAGTGAAGGGCTGACAGCCCATTTCCCTCTTTCATTCTTGACGGTCGCAGCCAACCGCTGAGCGGAGCCTCTCATGGAATTTCCTTCTAGCCTTAAGTACACCAAAGATCACGAGTGGCTCGAGCAGACCGCGAAGGTCGCCAAAATCGGCGTCACGGCCTACGCCATCGAACAGCTCGGCGACATCGTGCACGTCGACCTCCCCGCGGTCGGGGAAACCTTCGACGCTGGCTCGGCCTTCGGCACCATCGAATCAACCAAGACCGTTTCCGACCTCTATATGCCGATTGCCGGCAAAGTCGTCGAAGTGAACAAGGCCGCCATCGACAAGCCCGAGTCGCTGCAAGACGACCCGTACAAGAGCGGTTGGCTTGTCAAAATCGAAATGACCGGCAAAGATGCCGCCAATTTGCTCGATGCAAAGGCATACGAGAAGTTCGTCGCTGAGCACTCCGACTAAGGAAAGCGCGCCATGCATGACCTCCCAGGCAAGAAGGCTTCGTTCGCTACCCGCCACATCGGTCCGAACGATGCCGAGACTCGGTCCATGCTTAAGGAGCTCGGCTACGCCTCGCTCGAAAAGCTGGTCGACGCGGCGGTGCCAAAGTCGATTCGCCTGAAGAAGCCGCTAGCGCTCGATCCCGCGCTCAGCGAATTCGACGCTTTAGCTAAGCTCCGGCGGGTAGCGACAAAGAACAAGGTCTTCCGTTCTTATATTGGCATGGGTTACTACGCCGCCGTGACGCCGCCGGTCATCCAGCGCAACGTCTTGGAGAATCCGGGTTGGTACACCCAGTACACACCGTACCAAGCCGAGATCGCCCAAGGCCGTTTGGAAGCGCTCTTGAACTATCAAACGATGGTGGCCGACCTCACGGGGCTGCCGATCGCCAACGCCTCGCTGCTCGACGAAGCGACCGCCGCCGCGGAAGCGATGAACCTCTGTTTCAACTCGCGCCCGAAAGACCAGTCGAACATTTATTTCATCTCGCGTGACTGCCACCCTCAGACGATTGCCGTCGTCCAGACGCGCGCCGAGCCCCTCGGCATCGAAGTGGTGGTCGGCGACCACACACAGATCGCTTTCGATCACGCGCCGTTTGGCGTTCTCCTGCAGTACCCGACCACGACCGGCGAAGTGTCGAACTACGAAGCCTTCATCAAGAAGGCGCACGATGCTGGGACGCTCGTCGCCCTCGCGACCGACCTTTTGGCCTTGACCCTGTTGAAGTCTCCGGGCGAACTCGGTGCCGACATCGCCGTCGGCAACGCCCAACGATTCGGCGTGCCGCTTGGCTACGGCGGCCCGCATGCGGCCTTTTTCGCCACAAAAGACGAGCACAAACGCAAGATCCCAGGCCGAATCATCGGCATGTCAAAAGACGCCGCCGGCAAGCCGGCTCTCCGGATGGCGCTCCAGACCCGCGAACAACACATCCGCCGCGACAAAGCGACGAGCAACATCTGCACGTCCCAAGTTCTTCTCGCCATCATGTCGAGCATGTACGCGGTTTATCACGGTCCCGAAGGTCTACAGGGAATCGCGCGCCGGACGCACGCCCTGACCAACATCCTCGCCAAGGGTCTGGTGAAACTCGGCTACGAAGTCGCCAATCGCGGCTACTTCGACACGTTGAAAATCAGCTTGGCCGGCCGCGACCTCGTGGCTTTGACCCAAGCGGCGGAAGCAAAACACGTCAACTTCCGGACCTTCGATGCCAAGAACGTCGGCGTTTCGCTCGACGAAACGACCTCTCTCGACGACGTCTCCGACCTACTCGACGTCTTTGCGCTTGGTAAGGCCCGGCCTTTCAAAACCGAAGGGCTCTCGGCCGACGCCGACTTGAAGTTCGATCAAGCTCTTGCCCGTTCGTCGCCCTTTCTGACCCATCCCGTCTTCAACACCCACCGGTCGGAAACGCAGATGCTGCGCTACATCCGACGCTTAGAGGGCCGAGACCTGTCGCTGACCCGGTCGATGATCCCGCTCGGCTCCTGCACGATGAAACTCAACGCCACCAGCGAGTTGTTGCCTGTCACCTGGGCCGAATTCGGCAACATCCATCCGTTCGCTCCCCGCAACCAAGCGGGCGGCTACACCGAACTCTTCGATGAGCTCGAACGCATGCTGGCCGCCTGTACCGGGTTCTCAAAAATCTCGCTCCAACCGAACTCCGGTGCCCAAGGCGAATACGCGGGTCTCTTGGTCATCCGCAAGTTCCACCAAAGCCGCGGCGAAGGTCACCGCAACGTCTGCCTCATTCCGAAATCCGCGCATGGCACCAACCCGGCCAGCGCCGTCTTGGCAGGCATGAAAGTCGTCGTTGTCGAATGCGACGACAGCGGCAACATCAACGTCGACGACTTGGTAAAGAAGGCGGAAGAAAACGGCAAGAACCTCTCATGCTTAATGGTCACTTATCCGTCAACGCACGGAGTCTTTGAAGAGTCGATCACTCGCGTTTGCGACATCGTCCATAAGCTCGGCGGCCAGGTCTACATGGACGGCGCCAACATGAACGCCCAGATAGGCCTTTGCAAACCCGGCGAATTTGGCCCTGACGTTTGTCACTTGAACTTACACAAGACTTTCTGCATTCCGCACGGCGGCGGCGGACCCGGCATGGGACCGATCGGCGTGCAGGACCACTTGGCGCCATTCCTTCCCGGTCATCCGGTCGTCAAGATCGGCACGGACAAGGCAGCGGGTCCAGTGTCCGCCGCTCCGTGGGGTTCCGCCAGCATTCTGCCAGTCTCACTCATGTACGTGTGGATGATGGGCCCCGATGGCCTAACGAAAGCGACGCAGACTGCGATCTTGAACGCCAACTACATCGCCAAGAAGCTTCACCCTCATTTCCCGGTCCTCTACCGCGGCAACGGCGGCTTGGTCGCTCACGAATGCATCGTCGACCTTCGCCACCTCAAGGCAAAGACCGGCGTGGAAGTCGAAGATGTCGCCAAGCGCCTCATGGACTATGGCTTTCACGCGCCGACCGTTTCTTTCCCGGTACCAGGGACGTTAATGATCGAGCCGACGGAAAGCGAAGACTTGGCCGAACTCGACCGCTTCTGCGAAACAATGATCGCGATCCGAGAAGAGATTCGCGAAATCGAGACGGGCGCGGCTTCAAAGGAGAACAACGTCCTGGTCAACGCGCCACACACGGCTGACGTCCTGACGAGCGACAACTGGGACAAACCCTACAGCCGCGAGAAGGCTGCTTTCCCTAAACCGTGGCTTAGAGAAGGAAAGTTTTGGCCTTCGGTTGCCCGGGTCGACGGAGCCTATGGCGACCGGAATCTCGTTTGCACCTGCGCGCCAATCGAGGCGTACGAGTAAGTAGGACTTATTGCTAGTGGTCGATGTCACGATGGAGGATCGTGATGATCGTATGCGGAATCGGCTTTTTCAAAAAGATCCGGCCTAGCTCTTCCGCGAAGCAAACGCTCCGATGCCGGCCGCCGGTGCAGCCGACCCCCAACCGGAAGTAGTGCTTTCCCTCACGGTAGTACAGCGGCAAGAGAAACCGGAGCATGTCTTCCATCTTGTCGAGCATCGTCTTCGCCGTCGTGTGCGAGAAGATGTAGTCGCGCACTTCGGCTTCGAGCCCCGACTTGTCCTTTAACTCCGGCACGAAGTACGGGTTGTCGAGGAAGCGTACGTCGAACATCGTGTCCACCGGCTCCGCTTGCCCGTACTTGAAACCAAAGCTCGTGATCGTCACGTGCAGCATTCGTGGGGGCAGGTCGTTGGCAAGCCGCCCCTCGACCGCACGCGCTAGCTGCTGGGGCGACCAATGGGTAGTGTCGAAGACTATGTCGGCGGCCTCCTCCACCGTTCCAAGAAGGTCGCGCTCGTGATCGATGGCCTCGATCAACGTCTCGCCTCCACGCAGCAGCGGATGGCGGCGGCGTGTCGCGCCAAAGCGGGTGGCGATCGCGTGCTGGTCGGCGGTCAAGAAGATGACTTCCAACCGGACGCGGCCCGCCAGCTTCTTCCTTAGCTGGGGAAACTGTTTGGCGAAGCTTTCATCGCGGACGTCCATGCACAACGCCAGGCCGTGGCTGGCGACGATCCTGCCCGACTCGAGAAGCGCGATCGTCGGTTCGAGCATCTCCATCGGCAAATTGTCGATGCAGTACATCCCGGCGTCGGCCAACGCATTGAGCGCCGTCGAGTTCCCCGCCCCGGAAAGGCCAGTGACGATTACTAACAACGGATTTGACGGCTTGGGGGCCAAGGCTGCGCCTTAGAAGTACTTTTTACGCTTACTAGAAGGCAGGATTTGCAGCTGTTCGCGGTACTTGGCAACCGTACGACGTGCCAGCTGGATACCCTTTTCCTCGAGGAGTTCGACGATGCGCTGATCGGACAGGGGCCGCCTTTGGTCTTCGACCTTGATGAGGTCGGAGATCATGCGCTTCACCGACTCGCTCGCCACGTCGTTGCCGTCGGCACGGGTGACCGAGCTGTTGAAGAAGTACTTCAGCTCGAATACGCCGCGCGGAGTGTGCACGTATTTGTTGTTCGTGACCCGGCTGATCGTCGACTCGTGCATGCCGATGTCTTCGGCTATGTCCTTCAGGATCATCGGCTTCAGGTGTTCGACGCCGTGGTCGAAGAACTCGCGCTGGCGCTTGACGATGCTTTCGGTGACCCGAAAGATCGTTCGCTGCCGCTGGCGGATGCTCTTGATCAGCCACTCGGCCGACTTCACCTTCTCGTTGATGTAGTTCTTGTCGTCGCCTTTGGACTTCTTGTTGTTCATCATCTCGACGTAGAAGTTGCTGATCTTCAGCCGCGGCAGCCCGTCTTCGTTCAAGTTGACGACCCATTCGTCG
>JAYWBY010000229.1:0-5673 GCA_043781115.1 Pseudomonadota bacterium | reverse complement strand
CGCGCACGGCGTTGGCGAGCCCGGCTTCGTCGAGCGGCGCGAGCCAGCGCAAGTCGATGATCTTGGTCTTGATGCAGTGCTGCGTCTCGAGGTCCTTCGCGGCTTGCCTCGACATGTAGTAGCCGTTGCCGTAGGTGATGATCGCCAGCTTGTCGCTCGAGCCGAAGACTCCGAATGCACCGATGGCGATTTCCTGCTCGGGGCTCGGGTAGTCGAAGAGCCAGCCGCTGTCACCGGCCTCGTGCAAGTCCTTGGTCATGTAGAGCGCAATGGGCTCGATGAAGATGACGACGCGGCCCGATTCGTAAGCCGCGCGCACCGCACTCCTGAGCATCATGGCGGCGTCGGCGCCGCTCGACGGACAAGCGATGATGACGCCCGGCAGGTCGCGGAAGACGGCCAGCGAGTTGTCGTTGTGAAAGTGACCGCCGAAGCCCTTTTGGTAGGCCAAGCCGGCGACCCTCAGCACCAAGGGGTTGGTGAAGCGCCCTTCCGAGAAGAAGGCGAGCGTCGACGCCTCACCCCTGAGCTGATCCTCGGCATTGTGAACGTAGGCCAGGAACTGCACTTCCGGGATCGGCACGAAGCCGTTGTGGCCAAATCCCAAGGCCGTGCCGAGGATGCTCGTTTCGTCCAGGAGCGAATTGAAGACGCGGCGGGCGCCAAACTTCGTGAAGAGCCCGGTCGTGACGTTGTAGACGCCGCCCTTTTGGGCGACGTCCTCCCCGAAGACGACCGTGTTTTTATAGCGGAGGAGGATGTCGGCCAAGGCCCAGTTGATGAGCTTGGCCATGTGCTGCGGTTTGTCGAGGTAGCGCCAATCGAAGCCGAAGAGTTTCTTCCTTTCGTCCTCGGTCGGAACGGGCGGCGCGTCCTTGGTCTTAGGCGGCACGATGCTCGCCATGACTTCCGGCGTCGTCAGGAACTTCGGGCGGAGAATCGCATGCTCGGCCGAGCGGAGGACCCGGCGGCGCACGGTTTCGTAGAGGTTCAAGATGGCTTCCGCCGACAAAATGCCATTCTCGAGCAGGATCCGTGCCGAATGCAGCAGCGGGTCGTCCCGTTCGGCCGCTTCGATCGCCGGCAAAGCGTTGTAAAGCGTCTCGACGTCGGAGCCGGCGTGGCCGAGCAGGCGCACGGTGGTCATGTGGAGGAACGCCGGCTTCCTCGTCTTCCGCGTGTACTCGACCGCTTCCGCCGCGACGCGCTGGACATCCAAGAGGTGGCGGCCGTCGCAGGTGAAGTAGCGAATCATCGGCTTCTGCTCGCTGGCGAAGCGAATCCAGCCGCCGGGCGTCGGCACGGAGATGCCGATGCCGTTGTCCTCGCAAATAAAGACGATCGGCACCGGCACGTTTTGGTACGCTGCCCAAGCCGCGGAATTGAAGGCGGTCAAGGCGGTGGCGTGGTTGTGGGAGGCGTCCCCGAAATTGCAGAGGACGATGCTGTCGTCGGGGACGTTCGCCGCGATGCCGATGTCCTTGGCGCGGCGGATCGAGAGCGCCATGCCCACGGCCTTCGGCAAATGCGAGGCGATGGTGCTGGTCTGCGGCGGCACGAAAAGCGGCGCGCTGCCGAAAACTTTGTGGCGCCCGCCGGAAATGGGATCTTCCGACGACGCAGCGAGCGACAAGAGCATGTCCCAGATCGGCGTCGACCCGGGGAGTTGCTTTGAGCGTTGGATGAAGAGCGCGCCGCTCCGGTAGTGGAGAAACGCCATGTCGGTGTGACGAAAGGTCTTGCCGAAGACGGCGTTACCCTCGTGGCCGGAGCTTCCGATCGTGTAATAGCTTTCGTTGCGCCCCTTCAGCACGCGGGCGGCCAGGTCCAAGTGCCGGCTCATGACCTGCGACTCGAAGAGGTCGACGATTTCCGGAGCGGTGAGCTCCGAATCGGCGGCGCCCATGACGACGCGCGGTTGAGGGAGGCGGCCCTCCTTCAGCCATTGAAGAAAGTTTTGGTCGACGACGTCGGCGCGGTTGGTGCTCATGACTTCCTCTCTTAACGCTCCATAGTAAATGATATCAAACGGTTAGCAACATAGGCTAGGCTTATCGCGAAGATTGCCCAGGGCTATTTGTCGGGGCGGAATTTGCCCTCTATGCTCCGCCTCGAACACTGGGCTTCGGTCAGGGGGTGACGGAAATCCGGACGTTCACGCAAAAGGGCGACCCCGATATGGGGCCGCCCTTGGTGTTTTTATGACCAGCAACGTCTCCGCTAAAGGGCTCGCATTCCCCTTGCTTGGGAGCGGGGGGCGGAGTTAAAAAGGGTGTCTCCACGAGACCAATGGCGCTGTACCCAAGTGGCTAAGGGAAGTGATTGCAAATCACTCATTCATCGGTTCGACTCCGATCAGCGCCTCCATCCTTCGCCAAGGCTTCGGCTGGCAAGCCATTCGTTTTCCTGCCTGTTAGACGTTCAAGCGATAAATCGGCAATATTAAAAACCAAAGGTTTTTTTGCCTGGATCAGAGACATCGATTTGATGGCGCACGACCTTGCGGAACGGCGCATCAATCCCATCGACTCACAACTGAGGGTCGAGCGGCTGCTGCGACTTGTTGATCTCGACGACCTAATGACGTACATCGACTTTTCTCGCCTGACCAAGGACTTGAAGCTCCCGTCTCTCGGCGAGACCAACGTGGTCATCGATCTGGGCGATCGACGATTCAAAGCCGAAATCACCGCCATGGACACGGGGCGTTCGATTCCGCCGCACGGGCACAACAACCAGATGACGGCCTTCGTCGTGCTCAAAGGCGACCTGCACGCTCGCCACTTCGAGCGTGAGGACCAGGGCCCGGACAAGGTCCTGACCCCGACAATCGATCAGACCTTCCGTCGCGGCAGCATCTCGACGATTTCGGACGACAAAGACAACGTGCACTGGTTCACGGCGTTGACCGGGCCAGCTTTCATGTTCAACTTGGTCGTCTCCAACCTCGCGACGCGTCCCGGCGCCGGGGTCGGTCGCTGCAAGCTCGACTTGCGCGGAGGTGCCCTGCCTGACGGACGGATTCGTGCCAAGGGCATTGACCTCGAAACATGGCTCAAGGTCTACGGTTAAACAAAGGTGGAGTGAGAGCCGATGGCGCAACGAGTACTCCTTACAGTCACCCTCCTAGCGCTCGCCAGCACGCCTGCCTGCCAAGCCATCAAGACTTCTTCGGTCCTCGAGAGTGCAACGGACCAAGTGACCATTCACACCCTCGGCAGCAACCCCAACGGCATCTACTCTTACGACTTCGAGAGTGGCGTCGTGGCGCAGATCGTCGCGACCGAGGCGACCAACGAGCTCATCAAGTACACCTTTTTTCACGCGGATGATGGCACACACTTTTATTACGTCATCGACCAAGCCGATCAGCACTCTCTGTTTCATGTGTTGGTCGATGGGTTGGGCACCGTGGTCCAGCCTCCGAGCAAACTCCTGCCCGACACCAACTTCAACGGCCCGTCCATGTGCCCCTCGAAGCATGAGCTGCTGATCGGCGAGCTCAAGGCCAACTCTGTCACGGTCGGCAGCCTGAACGTCCTGAGCTCCGTGCGGAAGGAGCCCTTGCAACGCCTCGATTTCATCGCCGGGGACTTGCATTGCCGCGACGGGATTGAGGGCTTTTTCACCGCCGGGCTCGAGTGTCCCGTCGGCGGCTCGTTGGGCGCCTGCTTCGGCCTTCAAGACAATGACTCGGTCTCGAGGATCTACTGGGCGAAACCTGATGACGCGGATCCGGTGCCGATTTCGCACCCTGAAGGCGATGCCCAGGTTGCGCAAAAGCCTCGGCCGAGGCTGTCGCACAAAGGCGACGTCGATCCCTCGATACTGCGAACCGCCGACGGTCGGGTCATCCTCGGGTTTAGCCGCCTCTACAACAGTGCTCAACTCGATAGCGCGGACACGCCCTCTTATCTGAAAGACATGGGCTACCAGAAGCTAGTCTTGAAAGAAGTCGCCCCAGCGAACGGTCTGACCACCGCCGACACGGAGGTCGACCTTGCCGGACTGTTCCGGGGACACTGGGGCCTCGGCCCCGACGCGGTCATCGATCTGATCGCGACGGCACCTGACCTAAGATGGTCGCCATCCCATCCCGAGGGAATTGAATTCGTAGTGAAAGTGTTGATCGCCGAGAGGCCAAGCCTGGACGACGGACCCAACAAATTCGACGGCCTCCTTTACGGTCGCATGGACCTCTCGCAAGTCGGCAATCCGAAGGTTGGATTGAGCGAAATGCGCGGCTTGATGACCACGCGAAAATTCACTTGTGGCGTCTGGAAGAGCGCAGGCATGGGCGATCCGGACGGCAACGTCTACATGTACAGCATGGCGTTTTCGAAATTCGCGAAGCCAGGACAGATGCCGATTTACTTCACGAGCACCCGCTTTCGCGTCGGCGAATTTCTGAACCAAAACGGCGGCGAGGTCAAACTCGCCACCGGGGCCGTGGTGCCGGCAACGAGCCTGATGCAAGGGCTCTGCGGTTCGTGAGGGTTGATCGGGGCAAGTTGGCAAAATCTGCCTGACAAGTCTTGGCAGTCCTCGACCGATGCGAGTATCAAACTCCCTCTCATCGGTGAGGGTTGCTACTCGTTCACTTTTTTTTAATAGATTCAAATTGATACAGCATTGCGCTAAAGGTCTTTGCCCAATCCTCCGGTGTGTAGGGTGAACAACACCCCAATTCCCGCTCGATCACTCCGCAAATCTTGGCTTTTGAACCAACTTTTATTCCAGTGATTTATGAACGCGGCCGGAACCCCGAGGCTATGCCGATGCCGTGTGCTGACACGCACGCATGCATTCGACCGATCGGAGCCCCTGCCGGCATTCGCGGCGCATGCGCCACCTCGGCGACGTTGCCGGGATGGGCGTAGTTTCCTGAAACTGGGCTACGGCAACGTTGCTTCTCATCGCCGGCAGACCAACCCGAGGGCGGCGCATTGCGTTCTGCAACTCCAGCGCAAGCGCCGTGCAATCAGCGCAAGCCCCCTTTCTACTCCCGACATTCGGTGCTGTTGCCAATAATCATCTGGCAGACGGCACGAGCCTCCTCCGCACTGTGGTAGCGGGCTTCTTCGGGATTGCACGAGGCGGGATTGCCGGGGACGCAATAGAACGCACCGGGGAGACCGCTCTGCGGGTTTTCATTTCCGGAAAGAACTCGAGTCCACATTTCAACTCCGTCACGGATGCGAATCGAGTGGATCCTGGCCGCGATCCAGCCGTAGGTCCCATTGCCTTCATTGCAGTAACAACCACTCCTTGTCGGCTCTTCTCCGCCGCCCTGAGTGCATTGATAGACTCTCCCATCGATGGACACAGAAACGCTTTCAGCCAGCGACGACGTGGTGAATAGCAAAGACATCGCGATCACGAACAAACTTGTAAGCTTCATGGGTGGACTCCAAGTGGGGCAAAAAATATGGCCAAAAATCTTTGGTTCGCGACGCAGCTGCAACATTTGCGCCAGGTTCCGGCTCGTCGAGTCGATGGTCTGTCGCGAACTGACGAGCGCCGACGAGCCCATCGGAATTTTTTGTCAGAATTTCGGAAGTTCCGGTTACAAAATGTTACCGGTCTATTTGGCGCGGCCGATGACGTCGCGGCAAGCTGAACAAGGCGGCTTCGGCGTTGAACGCCTGTCGCGCACGTAACTTTCGTTTTTAT
>JAYWBY010000228.1:0-5692 GCA_043781115.1 Pseudomonadota bacterium | reverse complement strand
GGTCAGCATGCGCCGCATTCACGCCGACCCGTTTCTCGGGACGCAGGTAGTCTCATGAAGGGCGCTATAGTCGGGATCTGCCGCGAGACAGGGCAGGCGTCCGTAGAAGGAGGTCGAAGGTGACTCATTTCATAGAAGGTGACAATCCACGCGCCTCCGGTCCTCGGGCGCAGATTGCGGCGCTAATATGCAGACTCAACAGTGAACTCACCGAGGGTATAGCCTACGAACTTGTTTTAGACCGCCTTTTCGAAAAGCTCGCGCCAATTGTTCCTTATGACCGTCTCGGCATTGCCATCGTCGACGATGGCAATGACACGGTCTCTTTGCGTTGGATGCGCACCAAGCTCGGCGTTGCGCACTTGTCACTGGGATATTCAGCACCGCTCCATGGCAGTAGTTTGGAGGCCCTCCTCCACTCGCGCCAGCCGCGCATCATCAATGACTTGGAGCAGTATTCTGCGGTGCATCCGAGTTCCCACTCTACGAAGGCGGCTCTGGCCGACGGAATTCGGTCGAGTTTGACCTTTCCGCTCAAAGCGGAGGGGAACCCTGTCGGTTTCGTTTTCTTTTCGAGTGGGACGCCAAACACTTACTCTACTCAGCATGCCGATCTTCTGTCGGACATGGCTGAAGAGCTATCGCTGATCGTGCAGTACGGACGGCTGCGACAGTTCTTTGAGACCAATAAAAATCAGGCCCAATTCCTTCGAGCTGCTCTTCATGACTTGCGAGCGCCGCTCGCCACGATCCAGGGCTTCATCGAGCTCGTGCAAACCGAGCCCTGGTACTCCGCCTTGGATCAACAGACACATGATATCTTCGCCATTCTCCTGAAGAACACTCAGTTTATGTTTGAGATGATGACCGACCTTGCGTCGGTAAGCGCTTTGGGAGCCCAGAAGCGTCAGCTATCGCCGCAGCGCGTCGTCCTGAGGCCATTTCTGACTGACTTTCATCGCTGTGCTGAGCTTTTGACGGCGAAAAAGAGCATGCGTTTTATCGCGGACGAGCCCGCCGAGCTGCCTGAAACTTGTCGATTCGAGCCGAATTCGATTCGGCAGATCCTCGACAATCTTCTTACCAACGCCATCAAGTTTTCCAAGCCAGAGACGACCATCGAACTCCGCGTTCGACGCGGCCCAGGGCGATTGGTTTTCGCTCTCAGCGATCAGGGTCTTGGCATTCCTCCGGATGAGCTGTCGAAGCTCTTTCGCGAATTCAGTAAGACCAGCGTGCGCCCGACGGCCGGAGAGAGCAGCAGCGGCCTTGGCCTTTCCATCGCGCGCCGTCTTGTGGAGGCGCACGGCGGTGCCATCTCCGTCGAGAGCACGGTCGGGACGGGGTCGACTTTTAGCTTTTGGCTGCCGCTGGACGCGAATGATCATGAACCGGACGTGACGACCGCTGTGCGTCCGCTACATTGAAGAGATGAAGATGTCGAAAGAAAGCAATAGAGCATCTGAATGGGGCATCGGACTGTGGGAGCTTGGCTTCCGCCCGTTTTTCTTGTTCGGGCTGACCGCAGCAGCCGTGCTCATCGCTTTCTGGCTGTCGATTTTTCTGAGCGGACCAGCTGCTCTCAATTACTTCCCCCCCGTCTACTGGCACGGCCATGAGATGGTCTACGGATTTGTCGCCGCAATCGTCATCGGTTTTATCTACACTGCCGCGCAAAATTGGACGGGCACGCCCGGCATTCGAGGGTTCCGACTCGTCATTCTTGCTGCTCTCTGGCTCGCGGCGCGCATTCTTATGGCCGTTCCGATCCTCCCGCATGGCGTCATCGCAGCGATCGATCTCGCCTTCCTCCCGATTGCCGCATTTTTTCTCGTTCCCTACCTCGGGCGAAAAGGGCAGCGCCACAACATCATCTTCCTCGTTCTGCTTTCCGTGTTGGCCGCTGGCAATTTTCTCATGCACCTGACGGTCAGCGGTGTCATTATCGGCTTCGAGCGTCAAGGCCTCTATCTTGGACTCGATGTCGTCCTCTTTATGATCGTCGTCATCAGCGGACGGGTCATTCCGATGTTTTCGGAGCGCGCGGTTTCTGGGTACGTTCGCCGACCGGCGGCTTGGCTCGACAAGGCGGCCTTGGCGAGCGGCGTGGCGTTTGTCGTCTCGGATTTTGCGAGCCCCATGTCCGGCGTCACGGCGGGCATTGCCCTGTTGGCGGCGGCGATTCACTTGACGCGCTGGAATCGCTGGCTCCATCGAGGTGTTTGGCGTCAGCCAATTCTCTGGATTCTTTACGTCGGCTACGCATGGCTGGTGATCGGGTTCGTGTTAAAGGCACTCACCGTCCTCACGGCCGTGCCGATTTCAACGGCGACCCACGCGTTTACCGTCGGTGCGATCGGCACAATGATCGTTGCGATGGTGTCGAGGGTTAGCTTAGGGCACACGGGCCGAACGATCAGTGCATCGAGGCTCACGACGGCAAGCTATCTCTTGATCACTCTGGCCGCGGTTGTTCGAATCGTTGGCTCACTTCCGATAGGAGTTAACCAATCGATGGCGATTTTGACGTCGGGCGCACTTTGGATAGGAGCGTTTGTCTTGCTGCTCACTACCTATGCTCCGATCCTGATCGCGCCGCGCGTGGACGGAAGGAGCGGGTAGATTTGATCGGTACAGTCTTTTTTGGTTGATAAGGCAATTCATTCGTCACTAGGAGTTGGACTCACATGGTTTTTCTGAGACGGGAATTGCAGCTTTCCCAGGTAGTTTTGTTGGCTTTGGCGCTAACCCCCGCGATGGCGGCTGCGAAAGGCGCGCCCAAAGCCGCCGCCAAGGCGCCTTCGGGTGCTGAAAGTGCGGCACTTGCCGACGCCCCAAACGTACCGCCGGCGTTGACGAGGAAGAGTCCCGCTCATGTCGTGATTCATCTAGAAGTTAAAGAAGTCGTGCAACGTCTGGCAGACGGCGTCGAGTTTACCTTTTGGACTTTCGGCGGGCATGTGCCGGGGAAATTCATTCGCGTTAGGGAAGGTGACGAGGTGGAATTTCACCTCGATAACCACCCGGACAATAAGATGCCGCATAACATCGACCTGCACGCCGTTACCGGCCCGGGCGGCGGCGCCGCGTCGTCTCTGACGGCACCGGGTCACAGCTCGACTTTTTCATTTCGTGCTCTGAATGCCGGGCTCTACGTGTACCACTGCGCAACGGCGCCGGTCGGCATGCACATTGGCAACGGCATGTATGGGTTGATCCTGGTCGAACCGAAGGAGGGATTGCCCAAGGTCGATCACGAGTACTATGTGATGCAGGGCGAGTTTTACACCAAAGGCGCCAACGGCGAAGCGGGCTTGCAGCCTTTCAGTATGGCCAAAGCCATTGATGAGCGCCCGGACTACGTCGTCTTCAACGGGTCCGTCGGTTCGATGCTCGGCGCCAATGCGCTCCAGGCTAAGACTGGTGAGACGGTTCGCCTGTTTGTCGGCAACGGGGGGCCAAACTTGGTTTCGTCCTTTCACGTCATTGGCGAGATCTTCGACAATGTCCGCCTGGAAGGTGGCTCGACGATTAGCCACAACGTCCAAACAACGATGATTCCCGCGGGCGGTGCCGCGATCGTCGAGTTCAAATTGCAGGTACCGGGCACCTTCATTATGGTCGACCACTCCATCACGCGCGCTTTCAACAAGGGCGCGATGGCTCAAATCAAAGTTGCCGGAGCCGACAACAAGGACGTCTATTCGGGCAAGATCAGTGATGAAGTCTACCTGCCCGAAGGCGCCAGTATGCGCAACGTCGAGGCGAGCGCTCCGCCGCCAGCTACGACCGCCAACAAAGAGGCGCGCATCGAACTTGGCAAGCGAATCTATTCGCAAAACTGCGCGGCATGCCATCAACCTGACGGGCAGGGGATTGCCGGCGCCTTCCCACCGCTGGCCAAATCGGACTTCCTGAACGCCGACGCCAAACGTGCCATCAAGGTCGTGACCGGCGGCCTGACCGGTAAAGTCTCGGTCAACGGACAGGCCTATGACGGCGTCATGCCGGCCTGGCATTTGACGGACGATGAAATCGCCAGTGTCCTGACCTTCGTCTCCAATAACTGGGGCAACGCCGGCTTGGACTTCACCGCCGACGAGGTCAAAGCTGAAAAGCAGTAAAGCCATGGTAGCGCTGTCGTGGGTCTTGGGTCTCGGCGTCGCAAGTCTTGCTGTTGGTCAACCCGACCAGCGCGTGGAAGCGGTTCGAGCTAAGATGGCTTTGGTGCCGGCGGGCAGCTATGTGCCCTTCGTTGCCGGTACGAAAGCGGCCGCGCTAACACCTCTTGCCCCGCCGCCAAGCGTGCGGATCGACGCTTTTTGGCTAGACCAATTTCCGGTTACCAATGCCGACTACCTCAAGTTCGTTACACATCGGCCGGAATGGAGGCGCTCTGCAGTCCAGCGAGCCTTCGCAGATTACGGCTATTTGCTGCATTGGCAAGGCGATGCCGCAGTCGCCCCGCTGGATTGGCCAGGCCCCGTGACGCGGGTTTCTTGGTTTGCGGCGCGAGCCTACTGCCGTTCATTAGGAAAACGCCTGCCTACCGTCGACGAGTGGGAATTCGCAGCGGCTGACGGGGGCCGACAGGCCGCGGCGACGAATCAACAGATACTCGAATGGTACGGCGTGCCCACACCCAAACATTTGGCAAGCGTCGAGACCATGCCTGCGAATAGTTACGGCGTTCATGCTCTGCACGGCATGGCCTGGGAATGGACGCTGGATTTCGGGGGGCTATCGGTCGGCAGCTCTAGCGATAATGGCTCGACGGCCGACCAGCGTTTCGTCTGTGGGGATAGCAGTGGCACGTCGGATCCTAGTAACTACCCAGCCTATATGCGTTATGCCTTTCGCACGAGCCTGAAGGCTGACTATGCCATCGGGAATCTCGGGTTTCGCTGTGCCGCGAACGCAGCGCCAATGACTCCCACCAATGGTAGGCAAGCGTCTCGCAAGGCGTCCTCCCCGTCGTTGTTTAACCTCGACGCGAGCTGGCGAGACCAGAATGGGCAAATCACGAAGCTCGCCGAATTTGAGGGGAAACCCGTAGTTCTGGCGATGTTCTATGCCAACTGCCAGACTGTCTGTCCGATGACGATCACGGCACTCCAGCGCCTTGAACGAGCCCTGGCAGCACCAACTCACCGTCAAGTGCACTTCGTGCTCGTGTCCTTCGATTCTGCGCGGGACGGCCCTCCCGAGCTCGCCGAATACATGGCCAAGCATCACCTTGCGCCCGAGCGCTGGACGCTCCTCAGTGGCAAAGATGATGACGTCCGAGACTTGGCGGCCTTCCTCGACATCAAGTACCGGCAGGACGCACCGGAGAGTTTCGCGCATACGACCGGCATTTTTGTCTTCGACCAGCGGGGAGTGCTGAAGAACAAGCAAGCCGATTTGGCGGCGAATTCGGCTTCGGTTCTGGCGACGCTAGGCGAGTTGGGCGAAAATCCGGCACCAAAAACGAACTGAGCTATTTGCCACAACGGGCCGCGATTACGGCAAAGAATCCCTGCCAATCTTGATGGCGATAAAAGCGGGGTGTAGAGCGGGGATTTAGCTATTAAATTGGCGAAATATCGAGAGCGTTTCGGGGCGGTTGCGAGGTGGGCCTGCTCCTTCCCTCCGTAGTTAGCATCTTCGCGACTCAGCAAGAGAACTACGACGTCTTGAAATGTCGCCTAGT
>JAYWBY010000227.1:0-1964 GCA_043781115.1 Pseudomonadota bacterium | reverse complement strand
GGTGGCTAAAGCTTTAGCCACCGGCGTCCGATCCTCAAACATGAGCAAAGCCACCATCAACAAGTGGGTGACTGCGGCGATCTCCTGGATCACCGCCTTGATCGTCGGCGTGTGGATGGTCGACTCGGCGTTGGCGACGAAGCGCCACGTCGTGAGGACGTGGGCGAAGCCGGAGGCCGTCGCTTACGACGGGGGATCATACAATCTGTCCGTGGTTGCGGAACCCCTCTCCAAGCTCAATCTCTTTGCGCAGCCCGAGTACTTCATCTACGTCGGGCGCGACGCCGGTGAACCGGTGTACGGCCATTACTTGAAGTTTACCTTTTACCCGGCTCTCGGCGGGACGGTCGACTACGACGCCCACATTCGCCAATCCGTCGTCGAATGGCTCGCCGACGGCGTTTGGTTCAAGCCGCCGAGCGGGCACCAGTTGTTCGTGCCAAAGAAGGCCTTCACCGGCGGTCGCTAAGAAATATTCAACTGCTTTGCCGAGCGTCCCAGAGGCGCTACGGGGCCAGCCGCTTCCACGTTCCGCACTGCGATTGTAACGTCCGCGCCGCAGTGCGCCACGGCGCGCGCCGTTTCGACGCCGATGCCCGAGGCGCCGCCAATGACGATGGGCTTCTTGCCTTTTAAGTCGATGAGCCTGGGGGTCCTCTCAGCCAGGCGGGCTGGTACGGGTTAGAAAGCCGGCGACCACGAAGAGGAGTATCACCACTACAATTTCCAGTCCAACTTCGCGCCGGACCCGGGCTGCGACCTGCTCTTCGTTCGTCGGGTCGAAGCTTCTGAGATGCACGAATTGGTTGACGCCCGCGACTGCCAGCGCAAGGGTATAAAGGCCAAATTTGCCGAGAACTAGGTTGGCGTAATCGTTCGCCAGCAGATGCTCGAAGCGGACGCCTTCGGCGTAACCGAGGGTCACCCCGGAGGCGAGGATGACTGCGACCGAAGCCATCGCCAAGCGCGAGAATTTTTTCACGACCTCGGTGGTGTGCCCCACGGGTTCGGTCCGCCGTTCGGCGAGGTGGCCGAACAGCGCGAGGAGTCCGCCGGACCAGACGCCGACGGCGATCGAATGCAGGGACTCGGCCACGAAGCCGAGCGCCGCGAGATTGCCCGTCGCCGTCGCGGCGTGGCTGGTGAGGTTGCCCAAGACCAAGGAAACCTGTGAGCCGGCGAGGAGAACCCAGCGTCCGCCCTTTCGGGCGCCGAGGATTGGATAGAACAGGGACATGGCGAGCAGGAGTATGCCTTGGCCGCCGCAGAACTGGCCAAACGTCGTCTGGCCGATGCACTTCCAAAGGTCCGCTGGCGCCCAAGACTCGACCATGTCGTGAGCACAGGCGAGTAACCAAACGAGCGACGCCCCGGTCGCCGCCAAGCATAGAGTTCGAAGGCGCCGGCTCGAGCGGGCCGAAGTGACGAATTGCGCGAAGACGAACCCGCCGAACAGCACATGCGACCAAAAGAAGTCTATGCCTCGCAGGACTTCGAGCACGCCGCCGTTCATTTTGCGGCAGCTTTGGGACTGACATCGAAAGTGAACTTGCCGCTCATCTTATGCGTGTCCTTGGCGACGACCTTCCAGATGACCCGAAGTTTCGCCTTCGGAGTCTTGGGAGCGTGGAGGTTGATCTGCAGAGAATTCTCTTTGCCTGCCGCGGCGTGAGCCTCGCCCTCGCTGATGATCCCGCCGTTGGTCACGTCTTCGACTTCGATCTTCGACATGCTGAGCTCCAAAGGCTCCGAAAACGTCAAGGTCACTTCCTTCGGCGATTCCTGGACCGTCGAGTCCATCTCGGGGCTGGACGTCTTGAGGTGCGCATGCGCTTCAGCGACTCCCGCGAAGGAGACAAGGGCCAAGGTTCCGACGAGCAATGGGCGAGCGTTTCGCATGATTCGTTCCATAAATTGGGCAGAATTTGAGCTATTTGATGTCGATGGGGCAACTGCTTCGGCTG
>JAYWBY010000226.1:0-1968 GCA_043781115.1 Pseudomonadota bacterium | reverse complement strand
GACCGCCATGGATTCCCTTGGGCAGTCCACGAAGACCGATGGCAGACACAGTTCGGTTATCTTAAGGAATACAGAAAGGTTCATCCGCGAAAGTGGCCCTCGCGAGCAGACGAGTTTCCTCCGGCCAATAGGCTAGGAGCATGGTGCAACCGGCAGCGGCTTCTCCAATCCGCGAATCAACTAGATCGTGACAAAGCGCATCAGCTCGACGAGATCGGCTTTCCTTGGGAGGAGTGATCGATGTTGGCCTTGGCGGTGATCAACAGGCTGTAGATGTTTGCGCTCGCCTGCGCGCCGTCCTCGGTGCACATAAACATCCAGTTACGACGCCCAAGTGCAAATGGTCGGAAGCAGTTTTCGGCGAGATTGTTGTCGAGCTCGATGCCGCCGTGTCGCATGTAATTCAGTATGTGAGGTAGCTCGTCATCGGCATACCGCAGCGCTGCATAGTACGGCGAAGAATTCGCGACGGCTTGCCTCTCGTCGGCGACGAATTGTGCGAGATCGTCGAATAGCTTCTCGGCCCCGTGCTCAAGCCGATACGACTGACGTACGATCGAAGAACAACGGCGTCGGCTCCGCATCTTTGCAATGGCTGATGCGGCGACCCTAAGCTGGAGACGCCTCGACCGCAAGGGAGGGGCGGGCGACTGACGTACCCGAAGCCTTGTCACGTCGCCGCTTTGATCCGGCCGACCAAGATGACTTCGGACTCGAAGAGGTCGATCTGGCGGCGAACATCAGCAACTTTCAGGGCGAAGATGCTGAAGAACTTTTTTAAACCCGGACGTCCCGAAGGAGATCATGCCGCCGCTCGTCGGCTGACGTCAAAAAACCAGCGTTTCTTCGTGGTCGCCGACAATGCGCCAAGGCACGACCAGAAAGCAGGCTGAAAATGATTGCGGGCACCAATCGAAGCATAGCTAAGACTAGCGTCGGTCATCAGTAAAATAAAGGCCGCTATCGATCTGGAGCCGTTGCTAACGTTTGACGAAGTAAAAACCCGAATATTCCTTAAGACAGTGATCGGGATGAAAGGGAATGTGAAGGCGTCGATCTGGATTGGTCCAGGAGTCCTTCAAGTCGTAGCCGATCCCGTTCATTTCCTGGAGCAACGAGTCCCGGCGGAAGACGTAAAACGGTGCGTAGCCGGTTCCGATATTCTCCAACGTCACAAAGCCGTGCTGAGGATGAACCGGAACTTTGTTGATCAGGACATGTGTGGGGAGTGTGCGCATGCTCTTTAGCATTTGGCCCAGCGTCGGCGCCTCGACATACTGGATCGCCCCGGCGGTCACGAAAATGTCGCAGCCGTCACCACGAGTCAAGTCGTTGGTAAAGCAGAGCGACCGGTCGACAGCCCGCTGCTTGGCTAAAGCTTCGCCCCGCATAGTAATGGCCGGCACGTCGCAGACTAGCCACTCCAATCCCTGAGGAAACTCCAAATACTTCGAGTAGCCATAGAACGCGATGCCTATGTGTCCGCCGACGTCAAAGATGCGCCCACCAGGCTTGAGCAATGGCCGGAGCCAAAAGAGCAAGGGATAGTCATAGGGGAAAATACGGTCCAGGCGATCGTCATACATCTCGGCAGCCGGCGTCGAGTCGAAGCCCTGCGTCTGATGGGGCGGGATGGCGGCTCGGGCCTCGGCAAATGATTCGAACACTCCCATGAGGCCGTAGTTGCTAGTACCCTTGAAATAGCGTTCGTAACGCGATTTTCGCCAATTCTGCACGAGGGGCAGGTCTTTTAGGGCCGTGAGGCCCAAAGCAAAGGATATAGTTTTCACTGAGGACCTCGCGCCTTCAGGGCTAGGTGAATGTTTTTACCGGAACTACTTGCTAATCCAAGCAGAGCCAGGCGCGGACTTCCGCTTGGCACGATAGTCAAAGGAAGGCTAGCACGGCACATTAAATCACTGCCGGTTAGACCGAGATGGCGAGGTCCGGTTCTGCTTCTACGGAAGT
>JAYWBY010000225.1:0-1970 GCA_043781115.1 Pseudomonadota bacterium | reverse complement strand
ACAAAGAGCAAGGTGACGATCACGGACCTCACCGTGCCGCTGTATCTTTCCTACGATGTGACAGAGGCCATAAGCTTCTTCCTGACGCCTCGAGGGGGGGTCCGTCTGACGAAGGAGTCTTCCACCGTCGACGCCAGCGGTCAGGGCGCCGGCACCTCCACGTCCACGAGCTCAAAAATTTCGGTGGTCGGCGGCAGCGTCGGCTTGACGCTGGGTTGGTTCATTGCCGAGATGGCGATCTTGAAGCAGTCGGACAACGACTCTCCCGCGCTGCTTCAACAGTTCACCATTGGCGCGGTGTTCGGTCGGGGCAACCTCGAGCGCTAATTTATGGCAGGTTGCAAAGGTCTGGGGCGTCGACCTCGGCAAAACCGCAGGCTTAGAGCGCGTCTGCTGGCACACACCGAACGACGACGGTTTGGCTCGATCTCGCCGCAATCGTTTGCGTGTAGGTCACGGCATTGGCCACGAAGTGGGTCCGTTTCGTAGCCATGCCGGCATTGGTGTTGAATTCCCGCTCCGGAACGGCGAGCGCGGCGCCGGTGCCGTCGACTGCCTCGATGTCGTATTCATAAAGGTTGTAGGCGACTCCAGACGTTAGACCAGCGACCGTCGCCTCGAGCGTGACATCCATCCAGGTGGGGGCTTGATTGGTGCAAGACGAGCCGAGTTCCCGGCCGATTTCCGGTGACTCGTAATTTAGATTCACCCCGGAACGCGGGGCGTGCGCAGTGCCGTTGACGCTGGAGCCCGTGAGCAGAAGAGTGACGGGCAGGGTTTCGTGACCTAAGTCGCGCGGTCCGGCGACGGCAAAAGCGTAGTCGGTCGGATTGATCGGGTGCGGATTGAGATTGATGCCGTCGCCGCCCGTGCCTGAAAGCACCGGCTCGCCGCCGGGGATCAGGATTGAGAAGGCGTTGGCGCTGAAGCCGTTGGCCGAGTCCCGGCTCTGGGCAAGAGAGGCAAAAGTAAAGCCTCGCGTGTAGGCCGCGCCGCCGCTGCCGTGGTCCTCAAAATAGAGCACGTCGTCGTCGTAATAAGCCGCGTCGGTTGGCGAGTGATTGGTTCCGATGCGCGTCACGGTGACTTCGTGGTCGTACTGCGGATCGTCCCCGCCCCGGTTCAAGACTCCGACGGCGACGACGTCGCCAGCGATGACGCGGGCCTTTACCCAAGCCATGAACTGGCGGTAGCCGGCCATACCGCTCGGCTGGGCAGCGTAGTCGAAAGCCAGGAAGGCTAGCCGCGCGTTCGCGAGGCTAGTCGGGGCGCTGGCGAACGGGTTGTCGCCGGGGTTCGGGGCTTCGAAGAGAAATTGTGCGTTGTAGTTGGCGTCGCCGTTGGCGGCGCAAAAGTTGTCGGGACCCGACTGCGACAGGCCGGCGCCACAAATGGAGCGCGCGTTGAACTGCGACATCCATTGGCCCGAACTCATGCCTGCCTCTATCGAGCTGAGTTCTCCGCAGTAACCATTGTTGGCGTTCCACTGTGTATAAGGCGTCACGGGATAGCGTGGAGAGATGATGCTCTGAGCGTCCGGCGGCGCGAAGTCGTCGTCTTGTTGGGTGAAGTCGACGTGCTTGCCGTGAGCTCTGAGCGGGGTCGTCAGCGAAGCAACGAGCGACCGATCGGCGCCGCAGGAGGCGAGTTGCGAGACGACGGCGAACGCGAGAGTACCTTCAAGGAGTCTTGGCGTCATGTGGACCCTCGGTGGAAACGGGCTTTGGTAGGGTAAGTGTACCCCGAGTCGTTCGACTTTCCCAAGCGCGGCGCGGCGTGATGATCAACGAAAACAACCAATCCGGTACGAATTGAGGAAGGTCTCCCACAACATGCACGATGATCGGGCCGTCTGCGACTCGCTGATTGGTCTTGGTCTTCGAGCTCAAAAACCTTGTTGAATTCTGCCATCTTCATGGTCGAATCGAGGAGGAGGCCCTCGACGTCCATGCCCGGTCACTGTTCGCGCG
>JAYWBY010000224.1:0-5716 GCA_043781115.1 Pseudomonadota bacterium | reverse complement strand
TCGACGGAGCGAAATGGCGGAACAATGGCGACGAGAATAGCGCCAAAGACGAACGCCAGCGTTACGTAAACGACGGTGGGTCTGAGTACCAGCATCCGGCGACTTTACTCGGGTGTGGTCGCATTTGCCAGAGGGAACGGCGGGCGTTGCTGGCGTGACGAAGCAAGCGCATCGGCCGACTCCGCGCCCGCGCGAGGGAGCTGCGCCGGTAGGCGAATTACTTGATCGGCAAGATCGAGAAGGTTCGTCTGATGAGTGATCATCACGATCGTCAAGCTGCCCTTCAATGCCGTCAGGACGGCACGAAATTTCGCGATGTTCTCGTCATCCAGGGCGCTGGTCGGTTCATCAAGCAGGAGGACCGCCGGGTCTCGGTAGAGGGCGCGGGCGAGGGCGAGTCTCTGCTTTTGGCCACCCGACAATCGCCCGCCGCGGTCGCCGATCGGGGTGTCGATCCCCAATGGCAATGACGCGACGAATTCCCAAGCTTGGGCGATCTCTAGGCTGCGAATGACTTTCGCCTTATCGGGTGTTGGATCGGCGAAGGCGACGTTGGCAAGGACGGAATCTGCGTAAAGCAGCGGCTCTTGCGGCAAATAACCGATACTGCGCCGCCACGCCGAAAGGTCCAGGCTCGAGAGGAGCTGACCGTCGATTCGGATGGCGCCGCTTTGGGGCTTGATGAGCGCGAGCAGCAGGTCCAAAAGGGTCGTTTTGCCTGAGCCTGACCCGCCGACGACGGCTAGGAAATGCCCCTTGGGCACGACGAACGATTGCTTGAGCAAAACAGACGTAGATGGTCCGTTCGCAATTCCATCGACGCCGACCGTGTCAGAATACGCAAAACTGACCTCATCGAAGGCGATCTCCGGGGCACTTTTTGAGATCCGGCCGGCGTCCGATCGAGGTTCCCCGGGTACGGACGCGTCGCCAATCCTGGCCTCCATTTCGACCCACCAGCGGAGAAAACTGGCGCGTGAGTAGGCGGTGTACCTACAGAGTTGGAACTGCTGCATACGCGGCAACGAACGATAGAAGACCCCCATGAAAGCGACGAACGTCCCAAGGGCAATTGCCCCGGAAATCCGAAAATAGACGATTAAAATGCCGACAAAAACGATGCCGGCGACCTCGACGCCGAGCCGCTGCAGCTCTCCGAATCTGTTCTGTTGCGAGAGCGTGATCCGATACTCGTCAAAGGTCTTCCGAACGATCGAGCGCGCCCAGGGTTGAAAGCCCGAAACTCTGATGTATTTCATATTCTCCGTGATCTGTTGCGACAAAACTGCCACATCGTCGGTCTGAGTCACGGAGCTTCGGTTCCAAGCGCCGGCGCGACGCGAGATCAAAGAAGAAACTAACGCGGCAACGGCTCCATATACCAAGGCGACCAACGCCAGACCAGGACTCAGAAGAGTTGCGGCGACTAAAAGCGCCGCTATGACAAGAGCGGTGGCAACACCAGTAAGATAGCGCTCAATGCCGTCGCCGATCTGCCAAGCTCCCATCAGGAATAGGCTGTTAATGCTGCCGCTATTGATCTTATGGTAGCCTTGCCAATTCATTGCGAATAGGCGATCGAGCATCGCGTTGCGTAACCTAAGCTCGGCATCGAACCTAAGCCAAAGAAGTCTTTTGACGGATAACCAGCGCACGGCACCAGAGATCGACCCCGTGGCGACCAGTAGCATAAATTGCAACCAAGGACTCGCAAGGGGTCCTCCTGATTCGAACAACTGGAGGAGGGGAGCAACAATTCCCGTCGATTGTTTACCGGCGCCCAAGCCCAGAATTGGCGCAATCATGAGCAAGGTCGCCAGTTCAAAGAGGCCCGCAACTCCGCCTAACACGACGGCGGAAACAGCCCGACGACGGAAAGTACTTAAAGCACCCCAATAGAGCTTATGGAGCTCGAGAGGCCTGATGCCGGCGGCTGTTTGAGCGATAGCCTTGGTCATTTGAGCGGCTGCTGAAAGACCGCGCACGTTGCGGAAACCGACTGCACCATTTCGCGAAACATTTTGACCATGGCTGGGTGGCGGCGCGGCCTGTAGAAGGGCAAGACTGAGCGAGCCCCGGCCCAAATTACGTCACGTCGGCGCGCGGGTGGAGCGGCAAAGCCGCGTCCACACGCAACCGTCTCGCAGCGCCGAGGTTCAAGGTGACCGAATACTGCCGCGAGCTCGTCGGCCGACGGCCGAAAGCCGTTGTCGATGGGATGAGGATGATAGGGGAAAAGTCGTGGCGCGGAAATAAACGCATAACCACCCGGCAGTAAAATTCCCGTGATTATGGACGCAAGTTCCTGCACGTCCTCGACGTGTTCCAAGAGGTTTGAGCAAAGAATCGAACGAAAGGGAATGCTCCGGAGACGGTTCTGCATCGCTGGATCGAGCGCGTCTCCCACGACGTCGACACCCGGCGCTGACTCCAAATCAACGTGAATCATGGGAAGTCCGCGTTCAACGGCAGGTTTCTCAATATAGTTCCATATGTGAGGCTGTACCCTGCGGCGAAAGTCCGCACTGCAGCTGCCGATGTTGAGCAACGGGAAGACATCGTCCGTCGGGCGAGAGTAGATCTCGCGTCCAAGCCATTCTGCCTCGTTTGAAAGCATAAAGGAGTCCTTTTGGCCTTAAGGCGCCGAACGCGAATCGGTCGGATGTGATTCCCGACCCGGGGCTAGACCACGAGCCGATTTATTAACCTCAATGTAAACGAAAGTGCCAAAATTTTGCGATAGTCCTAACAGAAGTCTTTCCACGCCTTCGACGCAGCGGATCAGGCTTCTCGGCACTAAATTCCAGCGCTTGAGGCCACCGCTCAGCCAATACAACAAGGGTGAGAGCGGCTGGTACCCTTGCAGCTCAAGTCGAGGGTAGCGAGTTTTGAAAACGGCGGCATCGCGCCTGAAGACGATCCAGGCCAGAGCTCCGTTAGCTCCGCTCAGGGGGCCGCTGGCCTCGAATTCCCAATCCTTGGCGCCAGGTGAGAACGGTTCGTGATGGAAATACTTAAGGATCGGATAACCAAAGATCCCGGGGTGCTGATCGACAATCAGTAGCTTCCCTCCTGGAGCCAGGCAACGTTGCGCCTCCTCTAGAAACTTGCCGACATCGGGAACGTGATGAAAGGTATTAAGCATCACGATCGACTTCAGCGACTCGCCTGCGTAGGGGAGTTTAGTCGCGTCGACGACTTGGTCCACCCCGTCGTACGGAAGCAGGTCTGACGTGATGACGTTCGGCACGACGTTCTTAATGAAGCCGCCGCCGGAGCCTATCTCCAAGGTTAGTCCCTGACATGGGATGGTGGCGATGCGTGCGGCGAACCGGCGGTAGCACTCCGTGTAAAAATGCCGCAGCGAGTCCTTACGGGCGATGGTCGCTCGGATTTCTTTGATTCGACCCGGATCGTCGAGAGCTACCTGCGCGTTCAACATGACCTCACGCGACCTTCCCGCTTATCGTATGATGACGCGCCGTTCGTTGGTGAACCGACTGCCTGGATCCACGAGCTTTGGTGCGTGTAATTTTGGCAGTCTGAGCATTTTCCAGCCCTGCAAGCACGCGCCGAGAAAGCGCCAGACCTCCACGAAGCTCTTCATCTTGGATTTGCCGGCGATGCGGTCTTTGTAATGAATGGGAATTTCGCGGATCCGGAGCTTCAGGCGGGCTGCCCCGAACAATTGGTCGAAGTCCCCCCAACGGTCGATGCCGCCGCGCGGCATGCGCAGAAAGTCGGCGCGCAACATCGCCTTGGTTCCGCATAGCGTGTCGCTGACGCGTTGACGCAGCACGAAACTGGCGAGAAAGCAGAAAAGCTTGTTGCCGATGAAGTTGGCGAAACGCATAGCGTCCCGCTGCATAGGATAGATCAAACGCGTGCCGTTGACGAAATCGGCCACGCCGCTTTGGATTGGTCGAAAGAATTTCGCTAAGATCTCCGGCTCGACGGTCGCGTCGGCGTCGAGAATCATCACGACGTCGCCGGTCGCGGCCTCAAATGCCGCGTAGACGGCTTCGGCCTTGCCGCGGTTCCTGTCAAAGGCGAGGCAACGCACGCGCGGATCCGCCGCGACGAGTGCCAACGCGCGCTCGCGCGTTGCGTCGGTCGACCCGTCATCCACGATGATGATTTCAGTACGCGTCCCGATATTCGGGACGCGTCGGACCGTGCGCTCGATGTTGTCCTCTTCGTTGTGGCAAGGGATGACCACCGAACAAGCAAGGGGGGGACGCTCTTTGGTGACGCGCGCGCAAAGGTATTGGACCGAAGAACACAAACGCACGATCGGAATCTCTGGAATGATCCGGTTGAGAAGCGCGGAGATTCCCGGAATCTTCACCGGCATCGGCAGCGCCATCCCCTCTTCGACAAGCGAGAAGCCACTGATCTCCAGCACGTTGCGGATGTCCCGGTTCGTAATGTAATTGCGCGGTGACTCAGGGAATCTAAGCCCCAGCCGACTCGCCCACTTCAAAATTACGGCCCAGAGTGGGTTGCTCGTCGTGATCACCAGCAGCATTCCGGGCGGAGCGAGCTCGTGGGCCCGCTCCAACACGTCCGTGAGGTCGCACACGTGATCAAGCATGTTGCGCATGATCAGATAGTCCGGTGCGCTATCTGCGGCAACGGGCATTTGATCCAACGGCGCCGTGTGGAAACGCATGTTCGGATTGCGGCGCGCGGCCGCATTGGTGAGCGCGGGCACGAAATTGATGCCGACACCCAATTCAGGTCTGAGGATCTCAAGCAAATCGCCGTCGCCGGCTCCGTAGTCAAGCACACTGGCGTTTGGCGACACCATACCGACGATCAATCGCCGAAGATTGGCGTGATAGTATTCGTTCTTCTTTCGCCAACGGTCCCAGTTTGGGGCGATGCGATCGTAGTACCAAATGATGCGATCACTGTTGGTGGCTTGCTCAGGAGCCATAAATCCTCGAAATGAATCTAGATTATTTTGTCCATCCTACCCAACGGGCGGCATTCTATCTATTGCATTTATGCGCCATGAAACATTAGATTGACTGATAAAACACCCCTCGATCGCGTCGGACGCGACAGTCTCTAGGACGCGGCCGCAATGTTAGAAATGCCGACTCTTCAGAAGTTGTACTTGGCTAGGTCATTGTATCGACTGACCAACTTTGCTTTTAAAATCGCCGGGAAGGATGCGCAGAAAGTCGACTGCCGGCGTGCAGGGGTCAACTGGCGCCTCGATATCAAGGAAGGGATTGACCTCTCTATTTACTGCTTTGGCGCCTTTGAGCCCGGCACCGCAAAATTCTTAAGACAATTTCTCAAGCAGGGAATGACGGTGTTCGACATCGGTGCAAATGTCGGCGCACACACTCTACCGATCGCCAATCGCGTCGGTCCGACGGGGCATGTCTACGCGATCGAGCCGACCGACTGGGCATTGACGCGACTGCGCGCAAACGTGGCGTTAAATCCGGATCTTTTGGATCGCATAACAACGCTGCAGGCGATCATTTCAGAACCGGCCAGCGTCGCGCCGCGAGAGTTTGCCTCGAGTTGGGACCTCACGACCTATTCTGATGGTGATCCGGTTCACGGAGGGCAGTCCAAATCTGCCCTCGGGGCACAGGTGGCCAGCATAGACGAGCTCGTTCGCCGACACCATCTCGATCGCCTCGATCTAATAAAGCTCGACGTCGACGGCATGGAAGTAACCGTGCTGCGGAGCGGA
>JAYWBY010000223.1:0-5724 GCA_043781115.1 Pseudomonadota bacterium | reverse complement strand
CACTTGTACTTTCCGATGGCGCCGGCGAGCGCACCCTTTAAGACGAAGTACTTGGTGCCGATACCCGGCGTCAGCGAGTGGCCATTGCGATTCATGTCGGTCAGGCCGACCCAGGCGTGATGTTCGCTGTGGCGCAGCACGTTGATCCGGTGCTCGCCGCGCTTAAAGAGCGAATAGGGCGCTCCTGCGGCGAGCCCCCCAACGCGCTCGAGCATCTCGCGGGCGTCCTGATCCAACATGCCGCCGAAGTCTGGGGACAAGCGAATGCCGCCAGAGAGGGCGTAACTCCGAATGGAACCCACCGGCATCGCGTAGAAGCTGTCCAAATCCAAAGGAAACGAAAACGGGGTCTGGAGCTCCTTGACCGGGTCGTAGAGTTCGTTCTGGTTGAAAGACGGCGGCAGCACCATTGCCGCAGCGGGCAAAAGTCCAAACCAATTGTTGGCCCAGCGTCGCGCCGGCGAAAGATCTTCTTGCTCGGCGAGCCGCATGCCATCAGTACGCAAATAAATTTGAAGGACCTCGACGGTGCCGTCGACGCCCAGCGTCACGGGAATGTTGTGAACGCGCCAAAGCTCTTTCGCATACCGGGGACCGAGTTGAAATCGGTCGACGACCACGAAGCCGCCGGATGGAGTCGTGTAGAGGTCCCGCTTCAGTTGGGTCGACAGCCAAAAGTTGTCGGTGACGTCGTACTTCACTTCGTTGTCGAGGAGGCTGTAAAAAAGTGAGTCCATCAGCGACTCGACGGAGCGGTTGATCGCGTCGGCGCCGGAGGCCAGTCCGCTGGCGATGGCGGGATTCTGAAAGAGCAGATCGACCGGAGGAGCATAGATAGGTTGGTCCTCCTTCTTCGCCGCGGCCTCGTCCTCGGCGCTGAAGTCGATTTGGACGCTGTTGTCCTTGAGCTCGGGCTTCTTGGCATCGTCTTTCAGCGGGGCGCCGAGTTGAGCGCGGGCCGATCCGGCGGCCCAACTCAGGCTGAGAGCCACGAAGAGTGTCGCCGTTCGCCTCATAGTTTGGCTTCCAAACCAGAGGTTACATACCAGCGGCGATCACCGTCGCCAGACTCCGACTTCTGGTAGGTGACGCCGAGACGAAAGTCGAAATGCTTCCACATCTCGATGTCGTGGCCGAGCATCCCCCGACGAAACCGGAAGCGCTCGTCATCGAACTGCACGACCCAGCGGGTGTCCCCCCGGAATGCCCCTACGTAGCCCACTCTCAAGAGTTGTTCGAACGGTGCGTCGCTGCCACTCGGAGTCGCTAGGCGGCGGACGAACTCGAACTCCGTCATGTCGCTCTTGCGGCTGACCGTCACGAAACCTATGCCCATGCGCCGCACCCCGTGGTTCTCTCCGTAACCGGAGAAGACCAAACGCGAGCCATCGAGGGGAGAGAAGTCCACCATCAAACGGGCGGCAGTTGCCCGCACGATTGGATCCTTCAGGTTGCCGCTTGCGACGCTGACGGCTTCTTGGTCCGGTTGATTTTTCTCACGAATTTCCGTGGAGGAGTAACCGATATCCAGGCGCAAGTTGCGCATGTCGTCGAGCGTTACGTAGCCACCTTGTTCGGGCGAAGCCCAAAACGCGCGATTTTCCGCGGACTGATAGTATTGAGTGGCTTCCGTCTGATCGAGGCCGAACGGCAAGCGAAGCCGCCCCGCGGTAAGGCGCGTGTGGTGCAGGACCGGATTGCCGACGGTCACGGTCGCGTAGTCAGTGTAAAGGTCGCGGCTTGCAACGGCATCTTTGCCCATTGGCAGAATCTGGCGGTACTTGCCCCGACCTTGGAACGACAGCCAAGGAGTCACGAATATGCCGCCGTCCAAATCGGCGTACCGTAGCCACGAGTTTTCCTCAGGCGTGCCAGAGACAAAGGTAATTTCGCTGCCCACTTTACCGCGGACGCAGGCGTTGAACGCAAGGTCGGGAGCCCCGGCCGCCGTCTCCGGATCTCGAGCCAACTCACAAGTGCCAAACATGACGAAAGGCTGACGCGGTTCGTCCGCCGCCTTCGCGACCGTCGCGAGCGCCAGGCACGTCAATAGGGCGAGCGGTCTACGCATGCGGTCTCGGTTGAGGGAGGGAATAACAGTCAATTTTATCAATTATTTGTCGTTCAAGTAACCCCATTCTCTCAGGACTTTTTCGAATGCCGGGTTGCCTCCGAGGATGCGCCTATTCTGCTGGCCATCGTCCTCTACCCGCCGCAAGTAGGCGGCTGGCCGGGCCTCGGCCTCGAGAAGGGTGAAGCGGCCCCCAACCTCGACCGGGAGTTTGTCCGGCGCGATGCTAAACGGCAGCCTCATGGTCGTCGACTCGAGCGGCACGACTTGCCCCCCCATCCGAACGACCGGCGACGCGCTGAGGCTGCCCTTGATTTCTATGAGGTAACGCTTTCGGCCGGCGGCCGTCAGAGTCACCGAATGGCCCAGTGACCCCGGAACGACCGCCGCTTCGCCTTCTTCCATGCGAACGGTGCCGTCGGTCCAAATCGTCGCATCAACCATCCCGGCGCCCGGATCCTCCACGACCAGCTCGTAGGAGTCGTGAATCGCGTAGAACGTCTTATAGATCTCTTCCGCCCGCTGGCGAAGCTCCGGACGTGAGGTGCTCAAATCGTGCTCTTCCTTCGGATCCACCTGAAGGTCGTAGAGCTGCTTTGGAACGAAATACAGGCGCCGTTCTCCGCCCCAGCCGTGCGCTCCGTAAACGCGCTTGTCGGTCGGTTCGTAGAGTCGAATGTACTTGTAGCGATCGTCGAACAGCACCGCGCGCCCTTGGAAACCTTCGCTTCCGAGCGTTCGGTGCTTCAAAAGTTCGACGGTCGAACTCGCCAAGTACGGACGGAGCGACGTCCCTGCGCAGTTTTCGGCGCCGCCGACGCCAAAGAGGTCGAGAAGCGTCGGCCCCGTGTCGAGCGTGCTGACGAAGTCTTGAACGTGGTGCGGAGCGAGACCCGCTCCCCTGATCATCAATGGCACGTGAATCTCGTCGTTGAGAAGCGTCGCGCCGTGGTCGAAGTAAGCGCCGGTAAACGCCGGCGCCGCCTGATTGTCGGCGAAAACGTGCGACTTGTGTTGATCACCGTGGTCGGCGGTGACGACGAGCACCGTATTCTTCTCGAGGTCGAGATCACGCATCGCGTCCAACACCGTACCGAAATAGCGATCGGTGTAAGCGACTTCCGACTGGTAAAGCCAAAGCAAGGTATTAGAGTACGAACTCAACGCGTGAATTCCCGGAAATGTGCGGAACAAGTCGACGAACGGCGCCCTATAGGGAGCGTGCGGACCGTTGAAGTGCAAGTACAGGAAAAAGGGGTGATCCCCATTCGCCTTCAGCCAACGCACCGCGTCTCTCGCGATCGCCGGCGTGTCGTAGCCGTCGGTCTCGATCGAGATTTGCCGGGAGAAGCCGTGATTGACCCCTACGCCGTAAATCTCAGAGATCACCGATACGTTGCCGATCATCGCCGTGTCAAAATGCTGCTTTTGAAACCGTGCCGGGAAGGACGGTTGCTTTCTCTTATAATATTGCTCGCGGGAGTCCGGCGAGACTCCGTAAGAAAAAGCCACCTGACCCAATTGACTCGGCAAGCGGCAAGAGAGGAAGGCATTGGTCGACGGACTGGTCATATTCCCGGCCGCCAATGCTTGGTCGAACACGACCGATTCGTCGGCGAGCGCGCGGAGCCGGGGCGCATTGCCCGCGCCGATCGCATCGCCCCGGAGCGTGTCGATCAGCACGATCATGACGTTCCGCGCCTTCTCCGCGGTCGACGCATAGAACGTTACGTCGCCCAGAGCGCAGCCGAGCGGCGCATTTTCGCAGTGAAACGTCAAAGCGTCGTCAAGGCTGAGCTTCACCGCCAACTTCTCGGCACGCCAGTCCGCCAGACGATCGAGCGGATCGACTTCGAGGAAACGTCCGACGTTTTTGTACCAAGAGCTTTCCGTGTCGGGGACTTTCGTCCGGGCTTTGCCTTCGAAGAGGCCGACTTCGCGCCCCTGATTCGCCATGCGCACACGACCGGTCGTCCCCAAGGCGTTGACGCCAAACCGTACTTCGAAGTCGCCGGAGAGATGAGGCCTGACCGTCAACGTTGCACCGTCGGGAATGAACAAGGCATCCTCGGCGTCGAGGCGCAGCGGATACTTCCCGACGGGCAAATAGATCTGATAGAGGCTGACGAAGCGGGTCGAAGCCGTCAGCACGTTGTCGGGCATGGCCTTACGAACGCGCTCTTCCTCGCGACCGAATCGGATCATGTCGACGTCGAGCTGGTGAAAATAACCGTCTCCCAAAACCGAACCGACGCGACGGAACGCCTTCTCGGGCGGCAATCCCCGCTCCTCGTGCGACGAGTTCATGCGTGCGTCGTTCGGATGGATGAACCCGGCATAGAGCCCAAGGGCGAGAAGCACTATGCCCAGGACGAGCGCTGCGAAAACTGCCATAACTCGCTTCATTCCGGCACCACGAAGCCATTGACCAGCTGCGCCTTCGGACTCTCTTCCGTTTGAAGGAAGGCCAAGAGCTTCTGCTTCAGCTCGCCGAGCCTCGCTGGCTCCGTCGCCGCGAGGTCATGCAGGTTCGCCGGATCGACGCGACGATTGTAGAGTTCGAACTCGACGCCGCGTTCCGTTGGCATGTAGATGATCTTATAGTCGCCGACTATCATCATTCGGTGTTTGGCCGTGACGATGAGCTTTTCGTAGAGAGGATTCAGGACGATCTCGCCGGAATACCCTTGGTCGAAGCTCAAAAGGCCTGAGATGCCTGGATAGTCGAGCCGCTTTTTCTGGAAGAAACCCGGGCCGCCGCGCGCGAACCAGATCTCGGTCTCAGAGAATGCCGCAAGGTTGGGAGACCCCGCCTTTGCCCCGGTCGCGTAAGGCGTCAAGTCGATCCCGTCGCCAACGGGCGCCGCTTCGCCAGCGGCGCCGAGAACGGTCGACGCCAGATCGATGGACCGCGTCGTGAACGCCATCCGGGGGCCAATCGGCTTTACGCTCGAGGGCAGCTTCAAAACGAACGGAACCTTCAAGACGTTTTCGCCCCGGAGGTGCTCGCCATGCCCCTGCAGCAAGCCGTTTTCGTAGAGGTCCTCGCCGTGGTCCGCCGTCACCACAATCAGCGTCGAGTCCCAGAGGCCCGACGCCTTCAAGTCGGCGAAGACCTTGCCCAACTCGGAATCAACAGCTCGCACCGCACCGTCATAAAGCGCTCGCGCCTGCGTGACGTCGGCCGAGGGCGGGCCTTGCTCGCCGCCGCCGCTCTCGGGATTTTTGTCGAAGCGAAAGGCGCCGTCGTAGTTTCGCTCAGCGAACTTCGAATAGTAGGGGAATGGCGCCGCATAGGGAAAATGGGCGGTCGAGAAGAAGACCGTCAACAGCCACGGCTTCTCTTCCGAAGCGTGAATACGCTCCATCACCAGGCTACCCAAATGCTCGGGGTCGCCGAAGGCCGGGCTCTGCTTCAATGCAGGGAAAAAACCCCGAAATGGTTCCGTCACCAGCAGCGGCAAGAACGCCGGAAAGCTCTGATCGACGCTCAACCGGATCATCGTCATCAACGTCAGCTTCGGCGCGTGAACCGAATCGAAACCCGCCTCAAAGCGCGGGAAGATGTCGCCGGCGAAGTCGGACACGGCTTCCGTTCGGTAGCCTTTGCCTTTCAGCGAGGTGACCATGCCATCGAAGACGCCCTGGCGGTC
>JAYWBY010000222.1:0-14969 GCA_043781115.1 Pseudomonadota bacterium | reverse complement strand
CGGACCCGGACCCGGACCCGGACCCGGACCCGGACCCGGGCCCGGACCCGGGCCTGAGCCCAAGCCCGAGGATCTGATTTGGGCCAAGGAACGCGTCGCGAAACTCGTCGAAAGCCTGAACGCCGAGCTCGACCAATGCATCCTCGTCATTGAGAAAGACGTCGAAGCGATGGACGCCGGCAGCAAGGCCGCGTTCCAACTCAACGCCGTCTACGAAAGCGGTCGCCGCGACGATGCCGTGAGCTTTGTCACCGATCTCAACCACTCGCTCTATTCCGAACTCGTGCACTTGCGCGGCTTGGTTCCGAGCGCCCTCTTCAAACATTGCGTCAAGACGGCTAGCGCCGATACGCAGGCGGAGGACGCCGCCGTTATTCGGCTGCACCTTGGCAGGCTCCTGAAGAGCGCCAATGCCCATTTCGAGAACTGTTCCCTCGGTCTGATGGGCGACGTGCAGCTCGAGGACGCGCAAGGGAACTACGGGTTCAACGTCACGGCACTCGTGCAAGAGACCGGCGCCTTCACCGCTCCGGTTCGTTTTCGGTCGAACCTCTACAACACCACGGAGTCCGATATCGGCGTCCTGCTGAGTTTGATCCCGAACGTCGAATTCCACCAATGCCTCGTCAAACACGGAGGGTGAAATGCAGACACCTTGGACTTTGCTAACTCTGGTCGCTTCGCTCTTTCTGCAGCTCTTTGCTCGGGACGCATCCGCGGCGACGTCATGGAACTCCGCCCTGCTGGCGTACCAAGGTAAGAGTCACTCAGCGGAAGCCCTGACGCGCGCGGAGCAAGCGTTCGACGCGATTTATACCGCCAGCGGCTCGCCGAGCGACAAACTCCGAGCCGCCGAGTATTTGTTGCGACTGGATATCTACACCGCCGAACGTCAAGCCACGACGGACCCCGAAATTAAACGCAACAGGTTGGAAAAGTGCTGGAGGCAATCAGTCCATCGCCTCGACGGACTCGCCGGCATCGGCGAGACGCCCGCGGCTTATTGGAAATCGCTTTGTATCGCCCTTTGGGCCGAAACGTTCCAAGGGCTCGACCGCATTCAGATCATCTCGACGATGCGCAACGACTTCCTTCCGGCGGTGGACTTGCTGCAGACAGGCGACCTCCGCTACGCGGCCGGGGGCGCCTTGCGCATCTTGGCGGGGTTTCACTCGAACCGGGACGCCAATCGCCTACGCTCGGGCAGCTACGACGCCGCCAAAGCCAAGAGTGAGGCCGAGCAGGCGCTGGCGGTAACCGACGGCCAAGGCGCGACGTTGGAAGGCTTAATGAACGGAGCTTTGCGCGCGATGGTGCTCAACAGCGTCGGCGAACGAGCCGCGGCGCAAACGGCAGCGGAGGAGGTGCTTGCCGCAATCAAGGCGGCCACGGAAGGCGACGATTCGGATCCGGTCATCGCGGACGAATTGCAGATTTTGGTCGAGCAGATTCACAGTCACATGCCTTGAACAACGAAAAGGAGAGTTTCCCATGATTCGAAGTGGAGCGTGGATCTTGGCGCCGCTGCTGTTCGCAGTCACCGGCTGCCTAGGTCAAATACCAGTCGTCGGCTTGGACGAAGACGGCAAGTTGATCGAGTCGATGGTCAAGAAGAACGACTACGTCAACCACTTGACGTCGAGCGTCAACGACCTGCAGGACTCCGTCGTCCCGGCGCTCGACTCGGACGAGGCGCGCGGCGTCACCGCCTTGCGTCAAGCCCAACTCGGGCTCGGCTTAACGGGAAGCGTCGGCCTTGGCGACTATTTCAAACTCGGCGGCAACATCGGCTTTCGGCTGGTCTTTGCCAATCAATAAGGGGGAGCACACATGCAACGCATTTGGCAGTTACTTTTTCTAGTTCTAGCCGCGCAGTCGGCGACGAAAGGCCTTGCCGACGAAGCCGGACGCCTTCCCGAGGACTGGTTCGTCTTGCCGGAAGATCAATCTGGGTTTCAGATGTCCGGAGAAGTAAACGGAACGGAAGAACGCGGCGGCCTGACTTACAGGCGAGGCCTGGACCCCGTCTCGAAGTCGATGGACCAAGTTTTTTCGGCGAGCTTTCAAGCGCTCGACGGTTCCGACCTCAAACTCGGCGGGCGGACGAAGCCGGCCAACGCCCCGGCGGATTGGGTTCCTTGGCATCTGAAGGAAATGATCATGGACTTAGGCGTCAGCGGGACGGGCACCGTCGGCATCGTCACGGCGACCGGCGAGGTTTCGGCGGAAGTCTATTTTCAACCGACCGCGAGCCATCTCACCGCACTGGGCCTGACGCGCGTCAAGGGTGACGACGACGGTGACCCGTCGGTGTTTCGGATCACTTCGGAGATGTCGCGGCTCGAGGTCTCGCAACGTCTCGATCCGGTCATTGACGCCGTCATGGCGACCGGTCGGGTGGAGAATCGCGGCAAGGTCGAGGAAGGACTAAAGCAAGTCGCCGCCGACTTGGCTGACGTGATGACCGGCGTCAACTCGCTGAATGACGGAGGCTGGGACGTCGACCGCTTTCGCGTCGATGTCAGCATCGATGGCTCGGGCACGGTCGGCACCGGTATAACCGCGGGTCTCGGCGTCCGCTTACGCTTCGAGTGGGTGGATACCGGGACCGGGTTGCAAGTCGCCCAGCCGACGGATGATCCTAAGAAGGAGAGCTTTCGCGTCTTGATGGCGTCTTTGTCGCGCGACTTGGACGGCATTGCGGCCGGGGACTACCAGGACTCGGGCTTCGGCCTGCAACATATCCGTTTGGGTATCGGCCTTTATGGGAAAGCGAAGTTCGGCGTCGTGAAAGGCAAGATCGAAGGCTCAGGTTTCGTCTACATGAAGCGACGCACCTCTGCTCGCGGTCCCACCCCGCCCGCCCGCATCGTCCTGCCGGACGAAATTCCGCTGGTCGACGCGACGCCAAGCGACGCACATTTGCGGTATGCGACGGAACATGGCGTCCGTCACGAGAAGCTTACGGACGAAGGCGGAGGCACGGACAAGGTCGTCTACTACATGTCGAGGCAGAAGTTCCGCTCCGGCCTCTCGCGGGCCGCCAAGATGGGCGCCTTCTTCGCCAAGAAGGCGGCCGACAGCGATTCGCGCAACTGGCGGGTTTACAAGATCAAGCCCCAGTTCGCCTTGTCCCTCGAAGGCGCGACCCCCATGGTGACGATCGGCGGCAAGGTATCTATCGAAATGGAATTCAAGCGCTAAGGAGAGACAATGAACATCCGTCCACTTTTATTGTTGATGCTACCGATCGCCTTCGCTGCCACCGCGGAAGCCAAAGTCATCCCGGAAGTCCAGCAGCTGGTCAGCGGCCAAATCGCCAGACAGGCCGCTGTACGTACGCTGAGCCTCCAGGACGGGCGTAACCCCGATCGCGCGTTCGCCCAGCCTCTCGAGGGCACCTACTCCTTGGCTCAGTTCGCCCTGAGGATCCGGGGCGAGATCGGCTTCGACGTCGCGAGCTTCGCGACGATCAAAGTCGTGCCGACCGTCGAACTCTTTTGGCTACCGTAAGGTGAAGGCCGTCCGTGGGTCGAAGACGGCCCACGGACGCTCCTTTTGGAACCCTCAGAAACTAATGAACAACCCGCCAAGACACATCTCGTCTCGCGTTCCTTCACCCCACGTCACGTCTCTCGGCGGAGACTGCGAGCCGTCAACCAAGGCCTGCTTGTCGGGGCCATTGTCCCATTCGCAATCGATCCGGACTTTGTCTCCCGGCTTCACTTGCAGGGCATGGGCGAATTCGTAATTCATTTGCCAGTGGAAATCCCAGCGCGGGATGTCGACCAAACACTGCTCCCCGCCTGGACGAATGAGCGTCAAACGCGAGCGGGTTCCCAGCACGTGCTGGTGCAGTACGGCACGGTGAAGCTCGAACGGTTGTTCGCCCGTGAGCAGCGTCGGGTCGAAGGTGTAGCTGTGGGTGACCGCCTTTTCGCCGGCCGGGATCATCATCGACTTCGGGTCGAGCACCCACGTCGGGTTAACCACCGGAATGGTCCTGGCGGGCTTGGCCACGGTTGCGTCAATCTTGAATTGCAGCTTCGTTTGATCTGGGGCTGGCGCGCCATGCAACTCGTAACTCAATCCCGTATTGTTGTAGTGCATCTGCATGACGATCTTCGAACCGGGAAGTACAAGCATGCCGGTGTCGACCGGAAAGTCCCCCGCGCCGACCCCCGGCACCCAGGCGCCGAGCAGTTGCGTCTTTTCCCGCGCCACGCCTGGGCCGCCGAAGCAGGAATACCCCGGGCCGTCCTCCGCTTCGTCGAGAGCCGTGATCGTCGGAACTTGATCGGGCGAAATGGCGAACGCCAAAATGTGGTGCACCTCGTCGACGTGCCCCGGCACGGCGCCAAAGCCGGTAACGAACGACGGCGACGTCAACGGCCAATCCAAGACCAAGCACCGATAGTCGTCGGTGCCTGCTTTTGGGGTGTAAGGCTCGGAGCCAGTCAACGTCAGATCGACGCGCGAGAGGTCGCGCACCACCCGGTCTAGCGCAACTCCAGGAGTCGCAGTGTCGCCTTCGGGCGCGCCCTGGCTCACCCAGCTGGTTATGATGCCGCGCTGCTCCTCGGTGAGCGACCAATCGGCCGAATACTCGGCGCACTCGCGCAGTCCAAGGAAGGGCGGCATGCGCCGTTCTTCGACCTGGGCGCGAATCGACGCCGACCGGTCCCGAACTTGTTCATAGCTGGTTAGGGCATAGGGGGCCGAGCCACCCTCGACATGGCAGGTCGCGCAGCGCGCCTCCATGATCGGTTTTACATCCGCGTAGTAGGTCAGAGCTCGGTCGATCGTCGGAGCCAAGCCAATGGCGCCACCGACGAATCCCGCTTCATCGGACGGGCGAGGTTTCTGGGCGCAAGACATGACCGCCAGCAGTGCCAATGCCAGTAAGAGGAATTTTTTCATCCTACGCCCCCTTGCCACTGGCCGGCCGTGACCGTGTCGTCCTGTATGAGGCCGTCCCGCATGCTGACTTTGCGGCGAGCCATCCCCATTACGGTCGAGTCGTGAGTTGAGAAGACGAAAGTGACGCCCCGTTCTTGATTGAGGCGCTGCATCAATCCTAAAATTTGGAGACTAGTACCCGAGTCCAAGTTCGCCGTTGGTTCATCGGCGAGCACCAGAACGGGATCCGTGATCAGAGCGCGAGCGATCGCGACGCGCTGTCGCTGACCACCCGACAATTCGTCGGGACGATGCAGCAGGAACTTGCCGAGGCCAACATCCGAGGCGATTTGTTCGGCGCGGCGTCTAAGTTCGGCGCGGGGGCCACGGTTCTTGCGGATCAGGCAGGGAAACTCAATATTTTCTGCGACGTTCAGCACGGGAATCAAGTTGAAGCTCTGAAAAATGAAGCCGATCTTTTGGTTGCGGACGGGAGCCAGGGCTTGCAAAGGGGAATGTGTCAGATCGACGCCGTCGAGTTCGAAGCGTCCAGCGTTCGGCTTGTCGAGGCAGCCAATGATGTTGAGCAGCGTCGTCTTGCCGGAACCCGACGGGCCGTGGACGACGAGAAAGTCGCCACGGTCGATCACCAACTCGATGTTCGCCAGCGCCGGCACGTCGACTTTGCCCAAACGGTAGGTTCGACTAATGCCTTCGAGCCGAATCAGGCTCTTGCCGCGTGGTTTGTCGCCCGTCATACCTACCTCTTCAATAGTACGCTTTGATCTCGGCAATGAGCGAGTGCTGGTACCCGAGCAACTCTTCTTCCGTGGCGCGGTAGCGACTGCCGGGAATGGTCGCTCCTTCTTTTGTCGTGACGAGCTCTAACGCCCGGAGGCTGAGCTTCACCCAGTCCGCGGGCGCGTAATTTACACCCGGGCCGGCAAACCCCGAGCCTTGTTGCAGGTTCATCAGCGAAGACCCGAAGAATCCCAAGTCGTCGTTCCACTTGTAGTCGCCGTAGTTGATCGCCAGATAATTCTTCATCAAGGGACGCCCCTGGCCTTGTAGCGCATCCACCAGTCCAACGTTGGTGTTCCGCTGAACGTAGGCGCCGAGATCGACCAGACTTTGGAATTCGTGTTGGCTGTAACCATCGTTTTGGTGCAGAAATTCAACGACGAGCGCCGGGTCGTCTTCAAATTGGTACCTCGTCCCTAAGACCAGTCGGGGGTAGACCCGCTTGTCGTTTTGCCGGCTCCTCTCAAAAAGTTCCTGACGGTGAAAAAGGCAGCGTTGGGCGTCCGTTTCGTCGCCGACGCAAGCCGGATTGGGTTCGAGCTCGGCGCTTCCCTGAGACAGCAGCGTTTCGTTGTAAAGGGCCCAATTGCCGACGATTTTTGAGACGCTGAAGCCTAGGCGAAATTTATGTTCGAACGCGTCCCCGTAACGATTCGTGTAGTAACCCACCAAATTGACGTCGGCCCCGCCGAGCAGCATGTAGTAGCGAACGGCCGTCAAATAGTGGTCGTAGCGCTCCGGGCCTTTGCCTTCGTGATAGCGGAGGACCTTGTCTGGCATCCCTCCCGGCCGCTCGGTTACGTTTGGACTGAGGACAAAACTCAACGTGTCCGCGGCAAAGGGGACTTCCGCCTGGGCCAGCCAGACGCCTTTACGCTGATTCTGCGGGTCGGTCGGATCCTTCGCCGGGTTGATCAAATCCGACGGATTGAAAGCAAAGCCTGCGCCCCAAACAATCCGCTTCTTGCCGGCGAGCAAACTGGCGCCACCGGAAAAATCGTGGGCGAGGTAGGCCTCGTTGGTCGCAAGACTGGCGGTTGCTCGCGCACGGTACGGAACGTCGTCGGTGGCGTCGTCCGCTCCGCCGTTTTTTCCGACACTGACGTAGCGTGATTGGTCGCGCAAAAGCAGCGACAGATCGGCGTAGGCACGGTACTCGTCGCCCTTGCATTTCGGCTGCAGGTTGAGCTCGGTCAAGGAGCGCTGTTCCGGAAAGTCGTTCGGCGGTAGCGGGGCGCGCAGCCACGCTTGCTGGTACGTCAAACGCTCGTCGGCGAAGCCGCGAACTTGGCAGTCGCCGGCCGCGCGCGCGACGGTCGCGACGCTCCAGCCGCTCGCAACCGCAAGGGCAATGACTATCGAATTTTGCCAGAGACGGTTCACTTCATTTCCCCAGATCGCTCAGGACGAAGCGACCGTCCGGAATCTCGACTTTGGTCTTAAGCTTCAAGATCATCAACTCCGACTGCCGGTTCTTGACCGTTTCATTTACCATGACGACCTTCGCGGGGCGGACGTAACCCGTTTGGAAGGTTTGGTACTCGCTAAAGACCGTGCTCCGCATGAGCTTGCCGCTCGTCCCGAAATATTGAGCGCGAACGGGGAGAAAATCCGGCCTACGTACCCAGAGTTTCACCGTCTGATAGGCGGTTTCCTTTGACTTCGAAGTCAACTCGAGCGCGAAGAGAGTTTTGTCGGCTTCGTCGACCAGCTTGGGAGTATAGTCAGCCCCGAGGTTCGACCGAAGCATGTCGGCGTTGCTGAAATCGCCGCCTTGAAAACTCTCCCGGTTCGACATGTTGGTCGCCCGTTTGATGTCCGGAAGGTAGATCCAGGAGTTGTCGCCAACCCTGAGGATCTCTTGCCCGGCCATCGACGCCGGTTTGTCGAAGGCGATGCGCGTCTTGTCTTCACCCTTTTTCAGAATCCGCATTAAATAGGTTCGTTGGCTGCCGTCGTCCCGCGTCACCGTCATCGACGATTCCATCTCGGCGACCTGGGGAGCCATGACGTCGTCGTAGTGACGTAGAATCTCGACGGCGCTCGGTTCGCCGGCGAAGGCCGGGCTCATCGACCCGACCGCCGCCAAGATAGGAAAGAGCGCTTTAAACATGACAGACATCCGCGAACTCCTAGTGAACGGCCAGAGCGTCGACTGGTTTGAGCGTCGTCGCGCGCCAAGCCGGGAAAAGGCCGGCGAAAAACGACACTCCCAAGGCACCCATTACCAAATAGCCGGCGTAAGCCACGTCGCCGACCGGCCGAATCCCTTTGGCGAAGAGCGGCGACCCGCTCGGCAAGGGAATACCGACCTTGAAGAAGAAGAACGTCAACGCCAGGCCAAGACCCGCGCCGAGAATCCCCCCGAGCAGCCCTAACATGACCGCCTCGCTCGTGAAGATCGCCAGTACTTGGGACGGCTGCGTGCCGATGGCCGCCATCGTGCCGATCTCACGGATCCGCTCCCTGACGCACATGAGCATGGTGTTGACGATGCCGAACACGACGAGCGCCAGGAGGAGGGACGACACGATGCCGAGGATGACCATCTGGCGGAACGAAATGTCGGCAATTTCCGGCACCAATTCCCGCCAATCGTGGACTTCATATTCGGTTGGCAGTGCAGCCCGCAGCGCCGCCTTAACCTCGTCGAGGCGCGCCAAGTCGTCGACCTGAATCGCCACCTCGGTAACCCTGCCCTCCATTCCCAAAAGTTGCTGCGCTAACCCGAGCGGCACGGTGATCATTCGCCGAGGAAGCGGACCGGGCATCATGTTGACGGCAAACCCGTGCAGGTGGACGTCCAAGGAGTTGTGCCGCCCCTCGGCGCTGGTCGCCACCAAAGTCATCGTCTCCAGACCCTTGCCGGGCTCGCTGCCTTCTTCCGCCAAACCTTTGGCTAGCTCTGCAGTCATGATCACGTGGTCCTTGTCGCTCGGACCGAAGACGTCGACCCCGGGGCTGAGGACTGTCTTGAAGTGCGGGCAGACCAAATATTCGGTCGCGGGGTCGACGGCGACCGCGGTGATCGTGCTTTGAGCGGCGCCGTTGTTCAGCATGCCGGCGAAGGCGATCCGGCCGGTCACGGCGCTCACGCCGGGAACCGCTAGAATTTTGGCCTTGAGCGGCTCGTCCCAAGCGAAGTTCAAGTGAAGCAGGCGCCCCACACGAGCTTCGGCGATATATCCGGTCTTGTGAATCTGCAGCGTGCCGACGCGGGATTCGATGAAGCCTTCCATCAGCATGTTCATGACGCCGTGGTTGACGCCGTCGAGAAAGATCAGCATCGCCGTTCCCACCGCGATGGCGCTGAACGTGAACAGCGTCCGCCGGCGATTGCGCGTCAGATTGCGGTAAGCGATGGGGAGGAAGCGGATCATGTCGATTGCAACGCCTCCACGGGGCTCATGTTTGCCGCGCGGCGCGCGGGTAAGAGACTCGCCACCGCCAACCCACAGAGGGCGAAAATGGCGCACTTCACCATGTAGAGCGGTTCGACCTCCATGAGGATTTTGAGCGGCAAAGCCGACGAACCACTCCCCGTCGTCAGCGACACACCGTGCTGATGGAAAAAGAGCACCGTCAACGTGCCAATGCCCAGACCAAAAACCGCCGCCAGCGCCGCGATCAACACCCCTTCGGTGATGAACAGCGCGATGATCTGCCGTCCCGACATGCCGACAGCCATCATGGTGCCGATCTCTCGCGTGCGCTCCATCACCGTCATCATCATCGTGTTGATCGAACCGAGAGCGGAGACGATGAAGAATATGATGACGCCAATCGTGAACCCGACGTCTTCGATCTGGAAGTTCTGCTTGATCAACGGCACCTTTTCGTCCCAGCGAAACACCTCGTAGCCGTCGCCGAGCTGGCTTGCCAGATCCGCTTGGACGCGCTTGATCGCATCAGGGTCCGCGATGTCGAGCGTATACTCGGTGACCTTGCCCTCGAGGCCCAGGAGGTTCTGCGCGGTGACCAAAGGCAGCATGGCGAAGGGTCGCTCGCCCGCGAAAATGTCTTGGTAGGTGCCGACCGGCGTCACGAGCTTGCCGTGCATGACGCCGTCGCCGTCGAAGGTGACCAACGCCGGCGTTTTCTCCGGGCTCGGATCGGCGGCCACGGCCTTTAGATCAAGCTTCAAGTTATCGGCGATGGAGCGATGAAAAACGATCTCGGCGCTGTCGGCTGCGGCCAACATCCGCCCTTGCATGATCTGTTTGACGGGCAGAGGCATGACGGAGGGCAAAGTGCCGGGCTCGACGCCGAAGATCAAAAACTGCGCTTCTAGTCCCTTTTCCCCCGGCATCGTCAAGGCACCGCCGAAAACCAACCGGGGAGTCAGGCCAGTCACGCCGGCGACGGCCTTGATCTTGGCACGAAGCTCCGGGGTGTCGGCGAACGTGTAGCGAAGCGCTTTCGCATCGGCGTTCTTCAGATAGTCCTTCTTGTGGATCTGGAGAAAACCGACTTCACCGTGAGTGAGGTTATAGAGGAGCGCGGCGTGGGTCGATTCAATGAAACTGTGGACGGCGATTATCACCCACAACGCCACAGCCACCGCCGACGCAGCCAAGACCGTCCGGCTCGGGGTGCGAAGCAAATTGCGCGCGGCGATGCGTAGCAAGATCATGGGGATTTTTCGGCAAGTTGGCCGAAAAGTTGGGCCCCGAGCCTCTAATGAGCTTTGGCGGACGCCCAAGTCCCGGCGCTTTTGCCAATCAAGTCGGTCGATTGATGAGCGGCGTCAGCTTTGGAGCCAGCACCTTTAATATCTGCACGGGCAGGGCGCTGGTGAAGTTGAAATTGCCGGCGTCGGCTGTCGGCACATAGGCGGTCAGCGTGCCGAAGAAACGGTCGCCGATGTAGAAGACGAAGGTCGCCGTGCGGCTCATCACTTTCGATTCGATCACGCGCCCGCCGACCGCGAAAATGGAATAGCGGTTGTCGCCCGTGCCGGTCTTGCCGCCAATTGCCCAAGGCTTGCCCTGGGGGTCGAGGAAGGCGCCTTTAACTCGCTGCGCCGTGCCTTGTTCCACGACTTCGCGGATGGCCAGGCGCACGACTTCACAAAGGTCCTCCGACAAGACGCGAATGCCGTCGTCTTCCTTGGCGCGAAAGCGCGTTTCGAAAGGCGTGTTCGACGCGAACTGCATGTCGGTCACGCGAGTACTAGGAAAACGCACCCCCCCCGCCGAAATCACGCCCATCAGTTCCGCCAAAGCCGACGGCCGGTCGCCCGAACTACCCAGCGCCGTCGCGTAAGTCGGCACGAGCCGCGCGAACGGATAGCCGACGCGGTGCCAGAGTTCGTGGAGCTTTTGGAAGGCCTCTTGCTCGAGCATGATTTTGATGCGGAGGTCTTGCTTGGCCTTATGCTTCGAGTTGAAGAGCCATTGATAGGCTTCTTGGCGCTGGTTGGTGCTGGCCTCCATGATTTCGGAGAAGTTCGCCTTCGGCTCACGGTACATGTGGGCCACCAACCACAGTTCCAAGGGATGGATTTGCGCGATGTAGCCGCGGTCATGGAGCGTCAGCGTCCCCTTGGCCATTTCGGCGAAGACCTGGCCTAACTGCTTGTCGGATACCTTGCCGTCCCCGAGCTGGCGCCGGGCGAAGTCGGAGAATTCGGTCAGCGTCGCTTCGGGCCTCACCACCGAGTAGACGGCGGCAAGGCGGCGCGGGGTTTTGTGCAACTTAGCGAGCAAAGAACCGAAGACTTCTTCCCCGTTCATGCCGCGGTAATGCAAATAAAAGCGGCCGAGGAACTCCCTTCCTTCCTTATTGGCGAAGCGGGTTAGATACTGGTGCCGCTCCGGATCGCTCAAATCGTCGAGCATTTCCTTGGCGTGCGGAATTTGCGCTGTAAGGTGGTACGCGACGTCGCGCATCAGGCGAATGAAAGGCAGGTTGATCGATTTCTTGATGGCTTCCCGCATCGAAACGACGCGGCCATTGTCTTCCTTGGCGAAGTTCGAAAAGCGGTGCTGACCAGCGCCGGTGAAGAACTGCTCGTTGGGATTCGCCGAGTAGGTCCGGTCTAGCGCCGCGTTGAGCATGGCTTTCAGGCTGCGGTCTTCGGCGGTACGCAGATACTCCATGGCCCATTGGCTGATGTGGTCTTGCGGATGAAGCTTCGGCTCGCCGAGCTTGGCTGGCGCCTCGTTCACGTACTTGTGCCAAAGCGCTTCGACAAGCTCCAAGTAAGACACGGTCGTACGGAGCTTAGCCGTCGAGCCGAGTTCCAGCTTGCCGCCCTCCGAAACGTTGAAGGGCCCGTCGACGTTGTCGGCTTGGACGCGTAGGACGTTGGCTTTACCGACACGCTCGCGCAGCGTGAAACTGTAGATGACTTCCGACGGGTCGCCCTTCGCCAGGAGACGGTTATCCTTCAACCCGTTGGCCTCGGCGAAGGCCGGGTCCTTCAGCTTGGCCAAGATCGCCGTGACGTCGCGCTGCGTGTCGTAGTCGAGCGTCGACTTCACTTTCAGATCGAGGCGGTCGAGCGTATAAAGGCGGTCGAAGCCAAAGAGATTCAAGAGGTGGACCCGGACGGCGTTGGCGGCCTTGCGCTCGACGAAGGACAACCGTTCCGGCTGGAAGATGAAATCGTTCTTGAACGTCAGCTCGACGCCTTCGACCGCTGTCTTGAATTCCTGGGTGATGACCCCGCCCTTCGCCAGGGCGTTCAAATGCTTCTCGGTCAAAGTCTTGAGCGCGTTGCGATTGGACTGCAAGTAATAGGCGGGCCGTCGCTGCGCGAGAAAAAGACTTAAGACCTCTTTGTAGGCGAGCGCTTTCTTCTTCAAAAGCTCGGAATCGGCCGGCAGATGTTCGACGTCGGCCAACAAACGGTTGGCGTCGTCGAACGTCATGTTGTGCCAGGCGACGAGGCCGTGCCCGAGACCCCGTATCTCGCCCGCGCCCGGGATCGCGCCGAGCGGCACCGAGTTGATGTAGTCGGTGACGATGCGTTGCCGTGAACCTAGCGTGTCGCGACCGTCCTGGTAGGCACGCACGGTCGCCGAAAGCATCTGGATCAGCTTCTCGCCCGCCGACACCGTTCGGCCTTCGGGCGAGTGCCGGTATTTTTCGATCTGCGTTGCCAAAGTCGACCCGCCCGGCACTTCGTGGTCGGGAAAGATCTTGCTGATCGCCATGTCGGCGACCGCGCGCCCGAGGCGGCTCCATTCGAGCGTCGGGTTCTTTCTCGGAAACTTCGGATCGAGGAGGTCCCGGTTCTCCACAAAGAGGAGCGTATTGACGATGACTGGTGGAATCGCCTCGAAATTCTCGTAAATCAGCTGCGGGTAGAGAGCGCTGAAGAGAGGCTTGCCGCTTTGATCGAGCACGGTCAGGCCAGACTGCGGCTTCTCGTGGTAGATCGGATAGATCAAGCGCCGCCTCACCAAGGCCAAGTGTTCGGACGAAAGGCGCGCCTGTTCCGAGACCTCGAAACCGAGTTTCAGAAGTCGCGCCGAGATCCCCGGCAAGAGCGAGTAACCGTTGCGTTGGTCGAAGGGGCCGTTCTCGGGGAAAGAAATCGCGTCGCTCGGACCCGCCTCGACCGCGAAAGTCAGCTTCGTGGCCCTAGCGTGAAAATAGCGCGACTGCATTTCCGACGTGTCGAACTCTTTGTAAACCATCACGGCAAAGACCGAGAGCGTGAACACCGTGCCGCCGACCAGGCCGCGTTTGACGCGCGTCGGCAGGCGCGGCAGGCGCGGCAGAATCCCCCAGCGAAGCCGGGTCGGGCGCGGCTCGTCGGCTTGGCTTTCGGCGGCGACCTTTAGAGCGGGACGTTTCTTTTTGGACATGGCCTCAAGTCAACCAAGACCAGTAAATATGCCGGGAATGATCGAATATTAGCCCAACTGCCCGGAAAGGGCTAGCCACCGGGCCGCGCCTCATTTCACGACGGCCTTGCTGCAAACCAAACGACAATCCTCGCACTTCAAGACTTCGCCTTGAGCCTTGGCGCAAGCGTCTGCGACGAGGTCCTTGCGCACGAGGCAATGCCGTCCCGTCTCTAGCGGCAGGCAGGTCGAGGCGCCTGTGAGGTCGAAACCCTTTAGCTCGGTCGACGCCGCCCGGGCCGCGCCGCCGCTCGGTTGGCTGACCTCCTCCTGCGGCTCTTTCGTCTTCGCCGCTTTGGCACCGGTCGGCGCATGATCCACCGTCCGGCAGGCGGTCAATGCCCACAGCAACGTCAGAGCTCCTGCCCACCCAGCCAACTCTCACCTCTTCGGTCTCAAGCCATCATTTGCAGCGGATCTTCGAGATAGCCGACGAGCGTCTTCAAAAACTGGGCGCCGAGTGCCCCGTCGACGACCCGATGGTCGCACGACATCGTCATTTTCATGCGGTTCTGCACGACGACTTGGCCCTTGGCGTCGACCCAGGGCGTGAGGATCGCGGCGCCGACGGCTAAAATCGCCGCCTGCGGCGGATTGATGATCGCCGTGAAGTCCTCGACGCCGAACATTCCGAGGTTCGAGATGGTAAACGTGCCGCCAGCAAAAGCGTCGTTGCTGAGCTTGCCGTCCTTTGCCTTCTGCGACAGCTCCCGCGACTCACGGGCAATGTCGCGAACGCCAAGCTGGTCGGTATGACGGATGACCGGCGTCACGAGGCCTTCCGGTAAAGCGACGGCGACGGCGACGTGTACCGAGCCAAACTGGGTGATCGTTTCACCCTGCCACGAGGCGTTGACCATCGGATGGCGAAGCAAAGCCCGCGACACGGCGAGGATCACCAAGTCGTTGACGCTGACCTTCGCCAACGAAGCGTCGCTTTTCGCTTCTTCGTTGAGGCGCACGCGCCAGTCGTTCAACCGGCCGATATCGGCGGAAATCGTAAGGTAGAAATGCGGCGCGTCGTTCTTGGCGGCAAGGAGCCGTTTGGCGATCGTCTTGCGCATCATGGTGACCGGTAAGGCCCGGTCTTCTCCTCGCGCCATCAACGCCACGGCCGGCTTGGCGGCTCCGCCGCTAGGAGCCTTGGCGGGCGCCTGGTCCAAGTCTTTCATCACGACGCGGCCACCGGGGCCCGAGCCGTGCACTTCGGCGATGTTGATGCCGCGGTCGGCGGCGACTTTGCGGGCCAGCGGCGACGAACGGACGCGGTCGCCATTTTGCGGCGCCGCGGCAAAGCCCGCGACCTTCGCGGCGGGTTGAGCCTCCACTTTGGCCTTCGCCGCTGTCGGCAAATCCATGATTTTCGCGGTGGGCGCCGAAGCCGCCGCCGGCTTGTCGGCCTTCTTCTCGGCA
>JAYWBY010000221.1:0-5737 GCA_043781115.1 Pseudomonadota bacterium | reverse complement strand
CGGTGCGCACCGCGATCGTCTCGTAATGTTCACGAGCGCGCAGCCGGAGTTGGCCGGCTTCTCCGCTCGACGACACCAAGAGCATGCCGACCAAAATGCCTGCCTTCAACATTCAGTATGGCTCCCGAACTCAATTTTCATGACGTAATCGCAATCCACGTATTTGACGCCGTGGCTTTCGTACTTCCACTCCCACTCGCCGGCCTTCAGAAACCCCTGCTTCAGGTAGAAGGCCTGGGCCAAGACGTTGTGCTCCCATACGCTCAGCCAAATCCCTGAATAGCCTCGAGCCAGAGCTTCGCGGCGGACCTCGGCGAGGAGAATGCCGCCGAAGCCCCGCCGTTGAAAAGCGGCGGCGAAATAAAAACGCGACAGGTAGAGCCCGCGCCAAGGTCCCAGGCATTCTGCCGAGGGCCGCTCCTCCGTCTTCGCGTAACCGGCGACGACGCCGTTTTCCCGCGCCAAGAAGTAGGCCACCTTTGCGTCGGCGAACTCGGCTTCGAGGACCTCTGGCGCGAAGGCCTTCTCGACGTAGCCGCCGATGATGTCGAAAGTGTAGTAGGACACTCCGACGAAGGCCTTCAGGAACGTCTCCTTGCCGAGCGCGGACAGTACGGGGACGTCGGCGACGGTCGCCCGCTCGATGGTCAGCGCCACGCCTAACCCTCCTGCCGGCCGAGCGCGGCCGGGGCGCTTGCCTTGCCGACGAAGCCTGTCAGCACGATCAGTGTGACCAAATAGGGCAAAATTTGGATGAACTGCACCGGCACCTTGCCGACCTCTGGCCATTCGATACCTTGCAGACGAATCTGCGCCGCGTCCGTGAAACCGAAAAGGAGGCAAGCGCAGAGCGCCGGTATCGGCCGCCATTTGCCGAGAATGAGCGCCGCCAGGGCAATGAAGCCGCGACCGGCCGTCATGTTGCGGGAAAAGGACGAGGACAGGTAGATCGACAAGCTCGAGCCGCCGAGCCCCGCGAAGAGGCCGGCGGCGACGACCGCCGTCCAGCGCACGCGGGAGACGCGGATGCCGGCCGCGGCCAACGCCTCGGGATGTTCGCCGGCAAATTTCAGCCAAAGGCCCGACCGCGTTTGCCCGAGCCAAAGCCAAAGGAGGGCCGCCAGGGCGCCGGCCATCAACATTGGCGCCAAATGAAAGCGCTCGTCGATCCCGAGCGCGGGCGTCGAACCGGTGACGTCATAGAGGATTTTCGCCACGAAAGGCGGGATGCCATACGCCAGCATGTTGATGCCAGTTCCCGCGACGATCTGGTTGGCGCGGAGTGGCAGCACCAAAGTCCCGTACAGGCTGCCGAGCTCCGCGCCAGCGACTCCGCCCGCGCATAACCCGAACCACGGCGAGCCGGTATAGTGGGCGAATACGGCGGCGAAGAAAGCCCCGACCAACATCTGACCTTCGAGCGCGATGTTGATTACCCCGGAGCGCTCGCTGACGAGACCGCCCATCGCCGCGAAGACGAGCGGAGTCGCCAAACGAAGAGCCGGCAAGGCCAGGTCCAGAAACGCGTCGATCATGCCTTCGGCCTCCGCTTCCGCCAAAGAGTGAAGCTGCTCTCGGCGGCGACGGCAAGGACGACCATGGCTTGGATCACCAGCGCCAAGTCGCGGGTGACGAAGGTCGTCTCCAGGTCGAGGTCGGCGGTGCCTTTTTGGAGCGCTCCGAAGAGCAAAGCGCCAAACAAGACGCCGACCGGGTGGCAGCGCGCCATCAGCGCGACCGGAATGCCGACGAAGCCGTAGTCGGAGGAAAAACCGAGCCGGAATCGCCCGGCGCCGTCTAAAATCTCAGGCACCGCCACCAGGCCGGCGAGGCCGCCAGCGAGGCTCATGGCCAAGATTTGAGTGCGCGCCACGTCGATGCCGGCGGTCTTCGCCGCCTCGGGGTTGGCGCCGGCCGCTTTGATTTCGAAGCCGCGCGCCGAACGCCCGAGGAAGACGACCAAGACGAGCGACAGCGCGATGGCCATGGGCAAAGCGGAACCGGTCGGCGCGCCATCGAAGACACGCCACGGCGTCAAGAGAAACTCCGGCGCGAGCCGAAGCGACTCCGGATTTTGGCTGTCGGCGCTCGGCACGAGGTAAAGGACGACCCAGCTGGCGATACCGGCGGCAATGAAGTTCATCATGATCGTGCTGATGACCTCGTGACCGCCGCGCCGGGCCTTGAGCCAACCCGGAATGGCGCCCCAGAGCGCGCCGGCGCCAAAGGCGGCGACGGCGGCAAGGGCCACGCTCACTGGCGCGGGAAGTCCCGAGACGTTGATGCCGACGACGGTCGCCGCCAGGGCGCCTATGATGAGCTGGCCCTCGGCCCCGATGTTGAAGAGGCCAGCGTGAAAAGGCAGCGCCACCGCCAGACCCGTCAGTATCAGCGGCGTCGTGTAGGCGAGCGTCATGCCGAGCTCGTACTTGCCACCAAAAGCCCCTTTGAAGATCACCGCCAAGACCGTGAGCGGGTTTTCGCCGGCGAAGGCCGTGAAGCCGACGCCGAGCGCCAGGCCGACGAGCGCGGCGATCACCGGCCGCAGAGGTTGTAAAAAGGCGCCTTGGCGTCGACCCTCAGTCATGCGCGCCGCCCATGAACCTGCCGAGAGTCGCCTCGCTGGCTTCGCCGCGTTGGAAGGACTTGGCGATACGACCCTCGTAGAAAACCAGGATGCGGTCGGAGAGCGCCAAAACTTCTTCTAGCGAAGACGAAACGAGCAAGACAGCGGCGCCGCGGGCGCGAGTCGCCAGGATTTGTTGATGGATGAATTCGATCGAGCCGACGTCGACGCCGCGCGTCGGCTGGGCGCAGACGAACAGGGAGGGCGCGAGGTCGAGCTCGCGGGCGATGACCAGCTTCTGCTGGTTGCCGCCGGAAAGGGACGCCGCCAAAGCCGCCGGAACCGCCGGCCGCACGTCGAAGCGCTCCATGGCGGCCTTGAGTCGACGCCCAAGGGCCGTGAACCGCAGGAAACCAAAGCGGCAGAACTCCGCCGTGCGCTGCATGCCTAGCAAAAAATTGAGCGCCAAATCAAAGCTGAGAATCAACCCTTGCCGGTGCCGGTCCTCCGGCACCAAGCCGACGCCGAGGCGCCGCAGTTGCCGCGCCCTCAGGGCGCGGACGTCTTGGCCGAGCACTTCGATTTGACCGGTGGCGACGAGCGGCCGCCGTAGCGTTCCGACGAAATGCGGCCGCGGTTCGCCGACGAGCTCCAAGAGCTCCGACTGGCCGTTGCCTTCGACGCCGCAGATGCCGACGATTTCACCGCGCGCGACCTCAAACGTCAGGCCTTCGAGCAGGGGCTTCGGCGCCCCGCGCGCCTTGAGCGTCACGCCGACGAGTTTCAGGCCCGGGCCACCCAGCTTCGGCAGCGGCGGCGGCGCCACGGTCAGGTTCACCGCGCGACCAACCATCAGCGCGGCGAGCGACGCCTCGGTGGCGTCCTTGACTGGCATGGCGCCGACGACCTCGCCTTTGCGGATGACCGTGACGTCGTCGGCGATCGCGATCACCTCGCGCAATTTGTGCGTGATGATGATGATGGTCTTGCCCTCGCCCTTCAAGCGGCGGAGGTTGGCGAAGAACTCTTCGACCTCGCCCGGAGTCAACACCGCCGTCGGCTCGTCGAGGATCAAGATGTCGACGTCCCGGTAAAGCAGCTTCAAGATCTCCAGGCGCTGCTGCACGCCGACGGGCAGTCGCCCGGCCGGCTTCAGCAGGTCGACGGGGAAGCGGTAGGCTTTCGCCAGGCCTTCGAGCTTGGCCAGGGCGCCGGCCCGGTCGATCGGACGGAGCGCCTGCGGCAGCCAACCGAACCCCAGCTTGGCCGGCTCGGCGCCAAGCAAAATGTTGTCCAAACCCGTGTAAGGTTCGGCCAGCATGAAATGCTGGTGTACCATGCCGAGGCCTTTGGCGATCGCGTCGTGCGGCGAGCGGAACACGCAAGCCTCTCCGCGCACGACGACCTGGCCCTCGTCGGGAGGATACAAGCCGTAGAGGACCTTCATGCACGTCGACTTGCCGGCGCCGTTTTCGCCGACTAAGGCGTGAATCGTGCCGGAGCGCACCGCCAACCGCACGTCGCGGTTGGCGACGCAGGCGCCGAAACGCTTGGCGACTCCGCGCAGCTCGACGGCCAGAGGCGTCGCGCTATTTGCCATTGGGCTCTTTGTAATAGTCCGGGACGACGATCTTGCCGGCGATGATGTCCGCCTTGATGGCGTTGGCTTTGTCCAAGACGGCCTGCGGCAAGAGCGGTTTGTTGAAGCTATCGAGCGCGTAGTCGACGCCTTGGCTTTCGAGGCCGTAGCGCGTCACGCCCGCCTGGAATTTGCCATTTTTCGCTTCTTCGGCGACACGGGCGACGGCGACGTCGACGCGCTTTAGCATGCTGGTGAGAACGAAGCCGGGCTTCACCCAGTTTTGATTGGAGTCGACGCCGATGGCGAACTTCTTCTTCTCTTCCGCGGCGTCGAAGAGTCCCATGCCCGTGGCGCCCGCGGCGGCGAAGATGACGTCGGCGCCAGCGCCGTATTGGGCCAACGCCAGTTCCTTGCCTTTCGGCGGGTTGTTCCAGGCTTCGCCGGTGAAACCCGCGTAGTTGGAGAGGACGGAAATGTTCTTGTTGATGTATTTGGCGCCAGCTTCATAGCCCATTTGAAAGCGGCGGATGAGCTTGATGTCCATGCCGCCGATGAAGCCGACCTTGCCGGTCTTGCTCGTCAGCGCCGCGATAGCGCCGACGACGAAAGACCCTTGATGCTCCTCGAACAGGATTGACTTGACGTTCGGGGCGATGATTTCGGAATCGACGATGACGAATTTACGGTCGGGAAACTGCGCCGCCACCTTTTTCAAGGCTTCGCCTTGGCTGAAACCAATGGCGATGATTAAGTCGAACTTCTTTTCCGCCAAGGAACGCAGCATCGGCTCCGACGAGTTGTCGTCCCGCCCCTCGAGCACTTTGAACTGTACGCCCAGCGCCTTCTCCGCCTCTTGGCTGCCCTTGTATGCCGCGGCGTTGAAGGACTTGTCGTCTTTGCCGCCCTTGTCGAGGACCAGGCCGATGCGGAAGGGGTCGGCGGCGAAGGCTGGGGTCGCAAGTGAGAAGAGTAGGAGGAAGCCCAAGAGACTAGTAAAGCGGCGAAGCATTTTGACCTCGGGAAGAAATCTGTCACGCGAATGACGGCCGAAAGAGAGTAGAAAGTAGCGAGTCGAGGACGCTTAACGCTAGCGAAACTTTGGTCTGCCTCTATTTTCTATTGACCCATACTGAATTCTTGCCTCGCGCAAGCGAGGCGAGGCATGCCGTTCCCGGACTCCCCATTCTGAGCCCGGCCACGATCTGATCGAGTTCAACTTAACTCGCTGAACTTGTTGGCATCTATGGCAAAATGAATTGATGTGATTCATTGATCGGAGTGGCGGTTACGGATACGTCTCCTTCCTTCGTTTGAAGGCGAACTACTGTACCGCCAACCTCAAAGACCAATTTGCCATCGACTGATCTAGAGTAGGTCTTGCTAGTTGCTTGAAAGGACGTAAGCGCCGTGAATTTATCTTTGGTGTTCACGCTCTGCTCGAAAAGCAGTTTTTGCCGATCGTTCGACCAGAACCAATGAGCTTTGCCAATCCGAATCTCATAGTCGTCGTCAATGTTAATGGTTTGCCAGTCAGCTGTCAGAATGTTGCGAGTGATATAGATGCGCTGACCGTCAACATCCTGGTAGAT
>JAYWBY010000220.1:0-5747 GCA_043781115.1 Pseudomonadota bacterium | reverse complement strand
GCTTCTGAGCTTTTCGGCAAGTTTCTTGGATACTAAAGGCGGGACTAGCAGGTTCACGTCACCCCCGTGGAGGGCAATCTCCTTCGCAAGGCTCGAAGAGATGTGGCTGAACTGCGGACTTGTGGGAATAAACAAAGTCTCCAGCGCCGGCGCCATGGCGCGGTTCATCAAGGCCATTTGCATCTCGTAGCTGTAATCGGCCGACGATCTCAGGCCCCGGATCAAGGCGACGGCGTTCCGCTTCTTGGCGAAGTCGACGGCCAAGCCGGCGAAGCTTTCGACCTCGACGTTGGGCAAGTCCTCGCAAATTTTCGCTACGAGCGCCAGCCGCTCTTTCAGCGAAAAGAGCGCTGCCTTGTTCTTCGCCTCGCCAAGTCCGACGATCACGAGGTCGAAAAGTCCGGCCGCGCGGCGGATGACGTCCAGGTGGCCGAGCGTCATCGGATCGAAGCTGCCGGTGTAAACCGCGGTCCGCGTCGCCGGCCTCTCTTTTGCCTTGGCCTTCTTCATGGGTCGCCCTGCTCCCGTTCGAGAATCGTCACCATCGTATCACCATAGGTCTTCTGCTTCAGCACCAGCCAGCCGGGCTGGGCCGCGGCTGCCACGGCGGGGCCCGCCGCCGTCGATGATTCAAAGGCGGCGACGCCTCCCGGCTCGACCAGCGCCGCCAACGGCCCGAGCAGCTTTGCCGCCCAGTCGGCCGCATCGGCATAAGGCGGGTCGAGGAAGACGACCGAGAACTTGCCGTGGCGGCTGAGCCGGTTCATCGCCGCGAGCGCGTCGGCAGACACCACCTCGAGCCGCGGCGGCGTCAGCTCCTGGGCGACGGCGCGCCGTTCCAACTCCGCGAGATTGGTCTTCAAACTGGCAAGCGGCGGGCGAGCCACCTCGACGAACACGGCGCCGCGCGCACCCCGGCTCACGGCCTCGATCCCCATGGCGCCGCTGCCGGCGAAAATGTCGAGAAACAGCGCGTCCTCGAGGTAGGGCGCCAAGACGTTCAGCGTCGCGGCCCGCACTTTGGCGGAGGTCGGCCGAGTCGTCGCTTCGCCAGGAGGCGCCGCGAGCTTCATGCCTTTCGCCCAGCCGGAGCTGACTTGCATTGATGAGCCCAAGTAAGTCCTTAGAATTACTAAGCCGGGATCCGCACTCCCGGGCGCGAGCCGTCTTAGGCCCGCGAGGGGTCATTTTCTACTTGAAACTTCAGGGGATTCCCATCACTTTGAGCAGCTAAATATTGACGTTTTGCGCGGAGTGCACACGAGAAGATGAATATTCGCCAGATCCAGGAAGCCCGTGAGCTATACGGTATCGACGATTGGGGTGCAGGGTATTTCGGCATCGACGACGAAGGCCATGTCGTCAGTCATCCTACCGGCGAGGAGCACCTGAGTGTTTCGTTGCCGGAAGTCATCTCCAAGCTCAAGAGTCAGGGCATTCACACGCCTGTGATTCTCCGCTTTCCGCAGATCATCGAATGCCAGCTCGAACGCATGCACTCGGCGTTCCGCCAGGCGATCCAAGAGTTCAACTTCAAAGGTAAACACGTCGGTGTTTTCCCGTTCAAGGTCAATCAGCGCCGCGAGTTCATCGACGCCATCGTCTCCTGCGGCCAACGCCTCGACTACGGCCTCGAGGTCGGAAGCAAGACGGAGTTCATCGCGGCTTTGAGCTACCCGCTCACCGACCAGTCGCTGCTCATCTGCAACGGTTTCAAGGACCGCGAATTCATCGACATGGGCTTCGTCGGCGCCGCCATGGGCAAACGCGTCATCATCGTCGTGGAAGGCCCGGACGAGCTGGAAATCTTCATTGACCTGGCGAAGAAGCGCAAGGTCGTCCCGGAAGTCGGCCTCCGCGTCCGTCTTTACGCCAAGGGCGCCGGCAAGTGGGAGAAATCGTCCGGCGACTCCTCCAAGTTCGGTTTGACGACGACGGAAGTGCTCAACTGCTTAGGCATGCTGGAAGCGGCGAATCTCCGCGAAAAGCTGTCGATGCTGCACTTCCACATCGGCTCCCAGATCACCGAGATCAAACGCTTCAAGAACGCCATCAAAGAGGCCTCGCGCGTCTACGCGAAGGTCGTGAAGATGGGCTACAGCCCGCAGTTCCTGAACATCGGCGGCGGCGTCGGCGTCGACTACGACGGCTCGAAGACGTCGTTTCTGTCGAGCGCCAACTACACGATGCAAGAGTTCGCCAACGACGCGATCTACGTCTTGGGAGAGGTGTGCGCCAACGAGGGCGTGCCCTATCCGACGATCGTCACGGAAAGCGGCCGCGTCATCGCCGCCTACCACTCCGTCGTCGTCACCGACGTCCGGGAAGTCCAGGGCGAAGAGAACTACCCGACCGAGACCGCCTTGCCGGAATACGCGGAAGGCGAAGTCCACAAGAGCATCAAAGAGCTCAAGTACATCTTGGACAACATCAACCGGAAGAACTACGTCGAGTTCTACCACGACGGCATCGAATACCAGGAGGAGCTCTTCACGCTCTTCAACCTCGGCTATTTGACGCTTAACGACCGGTCCTACGCCGAGGACCTCTTTCGGCGCATTTGCCGCCGGGCGCTGTATTTCTCGTCGTTCCAGCGCCATCAGCTCGAGGAGTTCGACGACCTCCAGAAGGTGATGGTCTCGAAGTACCTGGCGAATTTCTCGATGTTCCAGTCGATCCCGGATTCGTGGGCCATCGACCAGCTCTTCCCGGTCATGCCGATCGCCCGGCACGACGAAAAGCCGTCCCACAAGGCGACGATCGTCGACATTACGTGCGATTCCGACGGTTGCCTCGACACCTTCGTCGACCGTGCCGACGTCAAGACCGCGCTGGATCTCCACGTGCCGAACAACGAGCCGTACTACATCGGCTTTTTCCTGGTCGGCGCCTATCAGGAGAGCTTGGCCAACGAGCACAACCTGTTCGGCGCTATTCACGAGGCCGAGGTCTACATCAACGCCGACGGCGACTGGGAAATCACCAAAGTCACCAAGGGCGACCCGATCGACGAGCTCCTGCAATCGCGGAACTATGATCTGAAGGAGATCACCGGTTGCTACGAGCTGCAATTCACGCGGTCCGTCGCCGAAGGTCGAATCTCCCAGCAAGAAGCCACCGACAGCTTGGCCCGGCTTCAGAAGCACATGCAGAGCTACCCGTACCTCTGCGACTACTAGGATCTGCGACGACTAAATAAACCGGCAGCTACCATTGGGTGGTTACCGGTTTTTTTCATGGACTTCGGCCATTCGACCAATAGAGAGGGCATAGTCGTGGTCCAAATCCCGGAGTTTCCCTGAAAACGCCTCGCACCTATGAAGACGCGAAGGCAGAGGCCGATGCCAGCGCCAATAGCGTCAACGGCCCGACTCCGTTCATGCCGTTCGCCCCCGAGAAGCTCTGCGAGCAGGACAAGAAGCTGCTGAAAGACTGGGCCGAAGGTGGGCCAAAGCCGTAACCCGAGCCCATTAGACACCGGCCGATCGGTCGCTCCGGCATGATACAAAATACCTTGCTATCTCGAGGAGTTATCAGTGCGCCAGCAGCCTCGCCTCAAGTCCTCCCCGGTCCTACCGATCTGCAGTAAGAACGGGGCCTTCGCCTGTAAGGCCTCGAACCGCTCGGGAGTTTTGTTTCATGGGAATCACGCTGCACATTGAGAAAAAAGGCCAGTGGGAGCAATTGATGTACTCGGGTCCCATCAACGAGGACACCGAAGTGCATTTGAAGCCCATGATCACTTCGCTCGGCCCGAACGTGATCTTCAACTTCCGTAAAGTTGAGTTCGTCAACAGCTGCGGCGTCCGCGCCTGGATCAACTTTCTGCGCGAAGTCGAAAAAGGCCGCAAGGTCATCTTCGAAGAGTGCACGCCAGAGATCGTCAGTCAGATAAACATGATCCCGAACTTCCGGAGCACCGCTCATATCAAGTCGGTGTACGCCTCTTACGCGTGCAACTCTTGTGACGACCAGAAGTGGGTCTTGTTCGAAGAAGGGCGCAACTTGCCGCAGTCGTCGGAAGAAGGCGTCACGGCGCCCAAGTGTGAAAAGTGCGGCGCGGAAATGGAAATGGAGGAACTCGAGGACGAGTTCTTCGCTTGGGTCGACACGGCCGCCTAATGCGCGCCCGAGATCAAGGATTGATGTCTCCAATGGGTGAAGCGGCAGAAAATCTCAACGTCCCGACCTCGGCCCCGGCGCTCGACTTGTTCAAGGCGCACGAGCATTTTTCGAAATGCCTGCTCGACGGCTACGCGGTCGTCGACCAAACGGGCCGCATCCTGAAATGCAACGCCCTTTTCGCCCAGCTCGTCGGCCTCCGCACCAAACAAATCCTGAAGTCCGACTCGTTCGACGAGATCCTGAAGCTGTCGATGGCCGGCAAGACGCTCAAGATCGCCGAAATCCTCGCCCACCGCGGCCCGACCCGGATGGACGAAGTCAGCGGCTCGTCCAGCGAACGCCAAGACCTGAACTTGATCATCGGCTGTTACCCGCTGATCCAAGACGGCGTCTCCGTCGGCTCGTTCGTCCTGCTCCGCGACGTCACGGCCGAGACCAACCTCCAAGACAAATACAAAGATAAAGCCACGCAGTCGATCACCGACGCGATGACCGGTCTCTTCAACCGCGCTTACTTCACTGATTACTTGAAGTCGCAGGTCTCAACCCTCGAGTCGTTCCCCGAGACCGCCGGTCAACGGACCATCTCGGTGATCATGCTCGACATCGACTTTTTCAAAAAGATCAACGACAAGTTTGGTCACCAAGCCGGCGACTTCGTGCTGCAGCACACCGCCGAACTGATGCGCAAATGCTTCCGTAAGACTGACGTCGTGGCCCGCTACGGCGGCGAGGAATTCCTCGCGATCCTGCCGGGCACCGACATGGACGGCGCAGCCATCGCTTCCGACAAGCTCCGCATCGCCATCGCGACCTACAAATTCGACTTCGAAGGCACGCTCATTCCGGTCACCATGTCGAGCGGCGTCGCTCAGATCAAGGTCGGCAAAGAAACCGGCGAGCAGGCCATTGCCCGAGCCGACGCGGCCCTCTACTTCTCCAAAGAAAGCGGCAGAAACCGCGTCAGCATCCACGACGGCGTCGTTCCGCGCGCGCCGAAGGGCTGAGTCGCCGTGCCCCGCTTCGTTGTCTTTCAGCACGTCGCCTATGAAATCCTAGGCACCCTGCATCCGTTGTTGAAGGAGGCGGGCCTCAGGATCCGCTACGTCAACTTCGGTCGCCCCGATCATGGCACGGTCGACATGAAGCGCTACGACGGCCTGATCATCCTCGGCGGCCCCATGGGCGTCTACGAAGCCGACAAATTCCCGCATCTCAACCACGAAATCGCCTGCATCAAGGACGCCTTGAACCAGGACAAGCCGGTCCTCGGCATCTGCCTCGGCGCCCAGCTGCTCGCCGCGGCGCTGGGGGCTAAGGTGGGGCCGGCGGGGTACAAAGAGATCGGCTGGTATGACGTCACGACCACCGACGCGGGAAGGGCAGATCCGGTGCTTGGGAAACTGCAGCAGCCCGAAAAGATCTTCCAGTGGCATGGCGATACTTACGAGCTGCCTCCCGGCGCAATTCGCCTCGCCCACTCCGCTCTTTGCCCTCAGCAGGCATTTCGTCTCGGAGATCGGGTCTACGGCATGCAGTTTCACTTGGAAGTCGACGCCCCGATGATCAACCGCTGGCTGACCGTTCCTTCGAACGTCGCCGAACTCGAGCCGCTCGGCGGA
>JAYWBY010000219.1:0-5749 GCA_043781115.1 Pseudomonadota bacterium | reverse complement strand
AGCTTGGCAATTTCCCCTGGGTCGACTTTGTGTCGCTCATCCCTTTGCTTCCGGGAGAGGCGTGGGATTTCGTCGAGCGGCGGAGATTCGGCCTCGTGGTCGAGACGGCCGGTGAAGGGTCGACCCTTGGCAGCGTCGAGTCAGGGGTCGTCCTGGCGCTCCTGCTCTTGGTCTTTGGCTGGAACGTCATGACGATTCCGCGCTGGCATTTCCAGTTGCCGCCGGCGGTCCAAGGGGTCGCGCAGGTGCTCCGCCTAGACCAAAGCTGGGGCATGTTCGCGCCCTTTCCCGTCAAAGACGACGGCTGGTACGTCGTCGACGGGACGCTAGGCGACGGCCGGCACGTCGAGGTGCGCTCGGGAAAGCTAAGTCCCCCGTCGTTCGAAAAGCCGGAGCTCGTCTCCGCGACTTACACCAACCAACGTTGGCGCAAGTACATGATGAACCTCTGGCAAATGAACAATAAAGACCATCGAATCTACTTCGCCCGCTACCTTTGCCGAAGCTGGAACGCGGTGCACTCTGGCACCGACGTCCTGGGCGAATTTTATATCGACTACATGAAAGAGCTGACGCTCCCCGACTACCAGCCGACGAAAGTCGAAAAGATCGAGATTTGGCACCACTACTGTTTCCGGTAAGGCCTAATCACCGAGGTCTTCAAGTAAAGGTCGATGAAGTCGACCGCAAACTGCCCGTCCGCCGTCAAATCGAGGATCGGAGTCCTGATCAAGCCCGTGGCCCAAGGCACGAGGACGATGTCGCCGACTTTGAGCAGCACCGACTCGCCGGTGCCGATCCTGGTCTGAAGTTCGGTTACAGGTTTATACGGGTGGAGCAGGCTGCCGTTGAAATAGAGGTCGATGAAGTCGGGGAGGAAGAGCCCGTCCGACGTCATGTCCATGATCTCGGTCTTGATCATGCCGGTGGCCCACGGAACGAGGGCTTGGTCGCCGATTTTGAAAGCGGGAGTATCTGTGACGGGACTGGGCACGGCGTCGGAAGAGGCTTCCGGGGTCGCGGAGGTAGCGGCATCGGCCACGGCGCTCGGTTGTGATTCGCGCGGCGCCGAGCCGCAGGCGGAGAGAAGTAACGCGAAGGTCAGGAATTGAAGCTTTTTCATGAGGTCTCCCTACAAATGAGATTTCCCTAAAAGGGGTCTGTGACAGGGAGTAGATGCCACAGGCGGCCTTCGCCCGTCTAGAGGCTCACAGACCAAAGTGGTCCGTGGCGGTCTGCGAACGTTCAGTCTTGGATCCAGCAAATCGTTTCCGCTTTGCCCGATGCGCCGACGTCATGTTCAGACGGATCGTTTTGATCGAATGTGATGACGTAGTCGTTGTTGAGCCAGATTTCGGGCGGCGTCGCGCGGCCTAGCAAGTGCTTGCCGAGCGACGAAGCTTTCCAGGCCGCATAGTGCTGGCCGCCAAAGGCGTCGAAGTCTCGCTGCACGGGCAGCCCAGCGTCGGGACCGAGGCTTTCGCAGAAAGCTTGGGCCTCGGCGCGCGTCGCCGGGGGCCGGTCGAAGTAAAGATACTTCGAGTGACCGACCGTCGATTGCGTCCAGGGGTCGTAGAAGACGTAAGCATCGAAGTCGTTCCGGCGCACGCGCTCCTGCCACTTGACTTGGTTGATTTGCTCGGCGAAATGCTCCCACGCCATGAGGCCGACCAAGTAGCGCGTCGCTTGCGAGTTGATGTGGCCACGGCGCAGTGCGTCGCGGTAGACGATTTCGTGCACGACCAGGGCGGCGCGCTGATCCGGTTCGTTGACGAGCTGGTCCCAGAGGTCGCCGTTGATCAGGTAGCGACTGTCTTCTGGGTTCTCCGGCTGCCGCTGAATGGCCAGCTGGTCGAGGCGGCGGCAACTGTTCTGCAAGACGACGTTGCCTGAGTCCTTGATGTCGTCGAAGGTTTGATCCGGCAAAATGCGCGAAACCACGGGAAACTCCGCGAGCCACTGGAGGTACAAAGCGCCGCGCTCGGGATCGACCGCCGCGACGCGTTCGAGGACCGCCTTGGCCTTCGCGTAGAAGTCTTGGGGGTCACCCGGCGAATGGAAGTCGGCGGTCATGCCTCGCATTTGCTTCGCCTCGTAGACGTCCAAGACGAAGTGGGCATTGGTGCACGTTACGAGGTCGCCACCGTTGCCGACGATGCGGTCGGCACGCGCCGCTTGGCTCGCGAGCAGAGCGATGCCTAGGAAAGCGAACGAAATCAGTCTTTGCATAAATCATCCTTGGGAGCTGGGGGCATCTAGCCGCGGTTTTTCTGTGAGTCGAAAAAATTGGACGCCTAAAGCGTAAAGTTCGGTAGGGGCGTCGTTGCCACGGACCTTGGCGCCGAAGTTGGCGACGAAGTCTTGGATCTCGCGCTTGCCCAAGGCGATTTTTCCGGCGGGCATGCCCACCAAAGAGGTCATGAACTCGCGTTCGGCCACGGGCTGCGTCGACAAAGCGACCTGGGCCTTCGCCAAAACTTGGCCGTGGAAGCGCCGGATCGCTTCCGACGGCACGCCGCCCGGGGCGAAATCCGTATGGCTCGTGGCTTTGAATTTGCCTCGGCTCCGCGTCAGCAGGCCAAGGTTCATCAACCGCTCGACGGCCTCCGTGACCTGGGCTTTGCGCAGTCCGAGCGCGGCGGTGATGCCGCGGACGTCGCAACGAAACCCGTCCAAGGTTGTGAGCTCGAGGATCGCGAAGTGGTGCCAGTCGGCGATGACCTGGAAGACCTCCTCCGCCATCATGCGACTCTCGGACCCGCGGCGGGCGCCCTCGACGCGGACGGTGGCTAGTTGGCGTTTCAGGGGGCTCCGGGCGTGGCGGCTGTCCACCAAGTCGCAGAAGTAGCCCTTCTCGAGAGCCGAATAGCCGAGCCGCCCCGCGACGCGCTCGGCCACATCGCGCGAAAGCCCCTGCTTGCCGCTTAGCACTTCGCTCAGACGGTTTGGCAAGATCCTGAGATCACGCGCGAATGCGCGCTGGGAATAGCGCGGGTTGGCCTGGCACCGGCGCGTCAATTCGGCGCGCAGCACGTCTCGATAGTCGCTTTGACCGATCATTGAACCCATGGGGGGCGGTATTAGCAGGATTCGCCGCGTCTTGTCCAGGAGCTCAATGACCAAAGTGGTCTGTGAAGGTCGGTGACTGTGTCGACGGCTAGTCCCCGATGGCTTCCGAGATATCGAGCGAGCAAGACGTGGCCCCGCGCGGCGCGGCTAGGTCGTCGACTGGCTCCTTGTCGTGGCCGACGACGATGACGATCGCGGTCGTCCAGTCCCGGTCGAGCTGGTTGCCGTTGTCGTCGTAGAAGGTGAACCACACTTTGCCGCTGAACGACACGGAGCTGCGGGATCCCGTGAGCTTCATTGCGCCATAGGCTTGACCTCCACGAACGTCGCAAAAGGTCACATAGTCGCGGGTCGGCTGCGGTTCATCGCCGTCGGACGGGCCGATGATTTCGCCGACGTCGAAGGAGCAGCTGGTCGCGTCGCTGTCTGCTGAGACCTCGTCGACATACTCGAGATCGTGACCGACGATGACCGCGCCGACGGTCGTCGAGTCGTTCGCGACCTGGTCACCGTTGTCGTTATATTGGTAAAACCAGGCTTTGCCGCTGAAGGACGTCGAGCTCGGATTCTCGAACTGAATGTAGCCCTTCGCCTCGCCGTCGACGATGCGACAGGTCGTACGGTAGGTGGCGGCGCTCGCCGCTGTTTCAAACGAAACGAGAGCGATAAGTGCAAAAAAGAGCGTTATGAGTTTAGTCATGGTTACGACAAACCTCCACGGCACGGGCATCGCCCAGTTGGTTGCGTTGTTGAGAGGCGCAGGTCCAGTTGGCCGACGCGCCTCCGAATTTGCACAAGGTCACCGCCAGCGCGTCGCCAATGTAGTTGCGGGCGGGCGAAGCGCATTCGCTCCAAGACGCCAAGGAGCCGCGCTCGGAGCAGAGATCCACGGCGTTGTCGTCGCCCATGTAATTGCGGGCTGCGGAGGCGCATTGCCAGGTGCCGGCGGTGCCGCGGTCGGCGCAAAGCAAGACGGCTTTGGAATCGCCGATGTAGTTGCGCGCGGGCGAAGCGCAATCGGACCAGGTCGCGAGCGTACCGCGGTTTTTGCAGAGCGCGACGGCGTTTTGGTCGCCCATGGAGTTGCGCGCCGCTGAAGCGCAGTTCCAAGTGTCCGTCGTCCCGCCGTTTGAGCAAAGTTCAACCGCCAAAGCGTCGCCGAGGTAACTGCGCGCCGCTGAAACGCAGGCGGAGGTCGAGCCGCCGCCGGACGGCGAGTTGGCTTCGTTCAAGGCGCCAGTGAGGGCTTCCGTGATTTGGGTCAGGTCACGCGAGGAATAGGAGCCGCTATTGTCATGCAGCGCTTGCTCGATCCGGTGCAGCATCGACAATTGCGCGGAGACGTCAGCGGCTTGCGCGCGTACGGTGAGGCCTAAGGCCCAGACAAGGCCGGCGAATGAGGCGAGAACGGGTTTTGTATTTATAGACACGGACTTGCTCCTGGTTAAAGTTGGTTCCCAACTGGTATCAAAAAGGCGCCGAAAGAGGCGAAATCTAGTGACAACTGCGGGGAAAAGCAAGGGTTGTGCCACGCCCCCCGCCAGGTTACCCGTTAGATCTTGCCTTTTCCTGACAAAGCCATGACATTCAGCCCGCAAAAGAGGGCTAACTTTGCGTCATATGAAGCTTTACGGTTCGGTCATTGCCGGTTCTCTCCTTGTCCTCGCGGGGGCCGGGTCCCTCTACGTTGTGAAGTCGAGGCAGGTGTTGATCCCTGGGACCGCAACGGCGCGCGTCGAAGCGGCGAGGGCGGGGTTTCTGGCGTCCCATTTGCCGATCGCTACCTTCGACCCAAGCGACGCGGAGTCGCGCGCAGAGCTGCTGGATCCCGCGCGGTCGTTGCCCTTTCTGCACCACTTCGCGCTGAACGAAGTGCGACGGGTGGCGCAACTCAGCGAAAGTTGCGAGCAGTCGAAGAATCTGCCCTCCGCCGACCGCGAGCTCGAAAAGGCGCGGCTCTTTGCCGCTTTTTTCTGTGGTTTGACCAGCGAGCTGCCGGCGGATTTTTTCAAGGCGCCGCCGCTAATGCACCCATCCGGCAAGTCCTACGTCGCGTTGGCTCTAGAGTCAGGACGCACCGGGTTCCGCCAGCCCGAATGGTTGCGCGACAACCGCGCCTTCTTGCACGTTTCCGAACTCAAATCCTGGGAAGACGTCGCCGGAGCTCTAAGCCCCGTCGAGCGCATTCTAGCCGGCCTCGACCGCGAGGCGCTCACGGCCCTCCATCGCGGCGAGGGCGAGGTCTTGAGCCAGGATCACGTGCTCTTTTTCGTCCGCCAGACCGGCCGCCTCGGCGTGGGCGGCGAATACTGGGCGTTCGAGCGGCGAGATTGGCGACGCTTCACCAACGGGCTGCCATTCACGCTCGACGCCCGCCGGCGCGGCACCGTTTGTATCGAGGGCGACGGCGTCTTTTGTTGGCTTCCCGCGAAGGCGACGTCGGCAAAGTGGTTGGCGGGACTCGTCGCCGTCGCTTCATCGGCGCTCGCGATCCTAGTCGCCGCGCTCGTCGGTGTTTTTGCCGCGTGGTTTCGAGAGAAACGCCGGGACCAAGAACGGCAGCTCTTCGTCGTCCGGACCTTGACCCACGAGCTCCGGACTCCCGCGACGAGCCTCGGGTTGACTTTGGAGGAGCTGCGCGACGATTTCGACCAGCTTCCCGCGCGGAGCCAACAAGCCT
>JAYWBY010000218.1:0-15031 GCA_043781115.1 Pseudomonadota bacterium | reverse complement strand
CATGGAGGTAGGCTGGGGGTACGGTAGGGTTCAAAGAAGCAGGAACCTCTAAAGAAGGGAACGGCCGGCCGGAGGTTTTTCTAGCCGACCTGTCGGTCTGCGGCCAAGGACATCTGAGGTCCGTCGCGGACAACCTAATGGCCTGTTATTCCTTAGGGTATCGTGCAACAACGCCATCCATTGGCAAAGGGAGAAGGCCGCCTGCGCACGAGCGCAAGCGGCCTTGGATTTCGCGAGCCTAGATCAGCCGTACTCTTCGTACTCGACACGGAGCTGAATCGGGTCGAACAGACTGTGCGCCGGGAACTCGTCATCGGTCACGACTCGGACCAAGAGCTGAATCGGCGCGGTGCCAACCGACAAGTCGTGACCGGCTTCGGCCAAGGCTTTTAGCGGAGGCAAGAGGTCGAAGATCAAGCTGACGGTATGGTTGCCGTCTCCTGCGCCATGGTTGTGGCCGAAGAACGAGTGCGAGCCGATGTTCGTCGGACGCTCGGCACCCAAATCCGCGCCGTACATCACGTAGAACTCGAGACGCGACGTCTCCGGATGTTGAGGAATCAAGACGTTGTCGGCGCAGAACCGGATGTTCGGCACGGTGGACTCGGGGTTGCTCATGCGGTCTTTCAGGCGCCCTAAAACTTCCGCAACTTCCGGCGTACGCTGGATTTCGAAGAAGACCGTCTTCGCGGCATCGTCGACCTCGACGTTGCGCTGCAGCTCGACGACGCGCTGCAGCGTCGGCTCGATTGAGGCCGACGAGGCGGCGACGTCGTCAGCCAAGCCGAACTCGGTCGGCGCCGAGTCGTACTTGTATTTGAGGTTGAAGATGTCCTGGGTATCCTTCACGGTCATAAAGGCGTCGGCGCCGGTGTTCTCGTCGTAGAACGTGCCGAGCTTTTGGCTCAGCCACCAGTCGGACGTCAGATTTTTTTGCAAGCTCACGGTCGGCGGAGCCGGCGGCAAGGTGCTGCGGCCGCGCTGAACTTGGCGAGCCTGCCAGACCGCCCAAAGGCGGTCGACGTTGCAATGGTGCATCCAGAAGATCGGGTCGCGGGGCGAGAGGAAGGCGCCCATGTCGCCGCCGATGAAACCGTGCGTCGAATTGTGCGGCACGCCTTCGAGTTGGCCCGTTCCGCCGCCCGGGCCGCGCGGCGCTTTGGCGCGGCCGCCAGCGAAGCTGAAGAAGTCGTTGGTGTTGACGATGGCGTCGATGACCGGTTTGCCAACGTTCTTCGGATCGCAGGCGTCGGCTTGGCCGATGTCTCGCGGTTGGTAGCCGCGCGGGTTCGGGTTCGGGATCGGGTGGCTGAGTTCGGCGTCGGTCCAGAACGCAGCGGGAATGTGGCCGTCGGCCGACCAGTTCCAATACGGCAAAGCGAAGCTCGGGTCGCCGGAGAATTTCCGTACGACGCGCTCGAAATACGTGAGGTAGGCGCGGTGCCAGGTGACGAAGAACCAGTTGCCGTGCGGGCAGAAGTTCATGTGGATCAGCGCGTGCGCTTCCCACCAGTCGGTTTGGATGAGCCTGCCGTTCTCGTCTTTGATTTTGCGCGGGAAGGGCGTCGCCCGCATTTTGGCGATCGCCTTCGAGTAAAGGGCTACGCTCTTGTTGTTCGGATCGGCGGCACTTTGGCGAACGGCGACGTTGACGGCAGCGTTCGCGGCTGCCGCGAGCTTAGGACGAGGGCGGTCCTCGTCGAGGGTTTGGCTGCCGCCACTGGTTTTGCAGCCCTCGACGGCTAGCAGTCCTGTCGCTCCCAGGGTGAAAACCCCGACGCCTGCCATATCACGCACGAAACGCCTACGGTCTAACCCTTTGCTCATCGAGCAATCCTCCGTGATTGGATGCCGCTGGAAAAATAGTTGTATTTGGGAGTCTGAACTCCCATTTGACAACATTTGGTTACAAAAGTCAGCGGCGCATCGGCGGAATCACAAGAAAACTTTAATCCTCCATTGAAATCATAGAATAAATCTATTAGAACGGCCCCGGAGGTCCCCATGAAAAAGCACACCCTGGTCCAACTGGCATTATTGGCAATGACCCTCGGAGCCTGCGTCACAGCCGGTTCGTCAGTCCAAGCCGGCACGCCCCCCTTTCACTACGACGCCGCGACCGGCAAGTGCCTGAATTCCGCCGGACAATCGGGCCACAACCCGGCCGTTCCGGAGACCTTGTTCGCCCATCACGACACCGCGACCAACACGTACAAGAACGGCGACGCCGAATGCGTCGATTTCACCGCCTTCAACTTCAACACGACGATCGGGATGTCCTACACGGTGCTCGATCACTGGAATTTTCGCGGCGCCGTCTTCACCAAGGCCCGCTTCTTCTTCGCCAACATGCAAGACGCCGACGTCAGCGGAGCGGATTTGCGCGAGATCAAGTACGGCTACGCGACGTTAGCGGGCAAAGGCGACGCCCACACGCAGGGTGGCGCTTGCATAGTGAAGCCAGACTTCTCGATCAACTGCACGCGCTAAAGGTTCAGGAACGTTTGGTCGGAAAGGCGCCGAGGCGCACGCTCGTGCTGCGGACGTCTCCGTTGCGGTAGTAGGTCAACTTCACCTGCCGGCCGGGAGCCATCAAGCCGATGACGTTGACGAGCGCCGTCGCATTCTTGAGCGGCTGGCCGTCGACTTCGCTGATGACGTCCCCCGACTCCAGGCCCGCGGCGTTCGCTGGTCCCCTGGCGTCGATCTCTGCGACCAAACCGCCGTGCACGGCTGCTGGCAAGTGCAGACCATCCGCAACGTCACCCGTCAATTCTTGGAGCTGCACGCCGAGGTAGCCGCGCTCCATCTTGTCGCCGCCGATCAGCCGGTCGGCGATCTCGCGCACGAGCTTCGACGGCACCGAGAAGCCGATGCCGTTGTAGGCTCCGGATTTGGAGAAGATGGCCGTGTTCATGCCGACGACCTGACCCTCGGCGTTGAGCAAGGGTCCGCCGCTATTTCCAGGGTTGATCGCCGCGTCGGTTTGGATGAAGTCGCCTAGCTCCGTGATGTTGAGGTTCCCCCGACCGACCGCCGAGACGACGCCAAAGGAAACGCTGGCCTCGAGCCCGAAAGGCGACCCGAGCGCCACGACCAAGTCGCCGACGCCCGTCTTGTCGGAATCAGCCAACGCCAGCGCCGACAGACCGTCGCGCTTGAAGTCGCGTGGCATGATCTGTACGACCGCGACGTCGGTCTTCTCGTCCCGCCCGACGACGTGCCCGGCGTAACTCTCGCCGTTCGGGAGCTTCAAATTGATGTCCCGGGCGCCCTCGACAACGTGGTTGTTGGTGATGACGTAACCTTCCGCCAGGTCGACGATGAAGCCGGAACCCAGCCCCTCGCGCCCCCGTCCCGCCGATGTCGAAACCAATACGACGCCGCGGCTCGAGTCGCTGGCGATCTTGGCGACGCCGCGCGAAATTGCCTGCAAAGTCGATAGCGTCGAATCGCCGGCAACCGGCGGCGCGGCGTCGGGGAGCTTGTACGCGAAGGCCCGAGCGGGGCTCGCCAAGGCCAGGGCGGTAGCCAGCGACAAGAGGGATTTGTTCATGGTAGATCTCCTCGGCCGCCCCCGGGTTTATAGAGTCGGGGCGACTTCTTGGACAAAGTGCCTGACGCCGAATAAGGCCCGCGTAAGAACTCCGGCCCAACAAAAGTTTTCTCCGCCTCAATGCAAATGCTCTTTCAAAACGACCAATTCGTCGCCGTCGACAAGCCCGGCGGCTGGCTGAGCGTACCTAGTCGTTTAGGCGCGGCCGACGAGCGCCCCTGCCTTGGCCGGATTTTGGAAGTTGAGCTCGGCGTGCGGCTCTGGCCGGTCCATCGCTTGGACGAGGAAGTTACCGGGTTGATCCTTTTTGCGCTTAATGCCGCCGCGCATCGCGCCGCCGGCAAATGGTTCGAAGACCATGTCGTCGGCAAAGCTTACGAAGCCTTCACCGACGGCGTGTCACCCGAAGGCCGCGGCCCTTGGGTTTGGCGGTCGCAGCTCCTCAGAGGGAAAAGACGCGCCTACGCCAGCCCGCACGGCAAGCCGGCGGAGACGGAGGCGCGCATCGCCGGCAAAATCGCCTTGAAGGGTGATGCCCTCCTTCACTGGCGCCTCTTGCCGCACACGGGTCGGCCGCACCAGTTGCGCTACGAGTTGGCGCATCACGGCTATCCGATCGTCGGCGACGAGCTCTACGGATCAAAGAAGACTTTCGTGAAGGACTCGATTGCCCTCCGGTGCGTCGGCCTCGACTTCGGCAATTGTCCCGAAGCGAAAGCCTTAGGACTGCCTCGGACGCTCGAGGCGCCCGAGCTGGCGTCGCTCCTCGAAGGCGAGGTTGCGCCGTGACGGAAGTCTTGTCGGTGAAGTTGCTGCGCCCTTACCGCATGAGCCACCCGTGGATCTTCGGCCGGCTCTTGGACAAACCAGACGAGCGCATTCCTCCGGGCACCGTCGTCGACGTGCTGCAGCCGGGCGGCGAGTTCCTCGGCCGGGGCTTTTACAACGGCCGCGCCCGTATCGGCATCCGCCTCCTGACCACCGACGCCGCCGAGGCGATCGATCTGGCCTTCTTCGTCAGGCGTCTCGGCCGGGCTCTGGAACTGAGGCGCGACCAGCTAAAGCTCTTTGGCGTGACCAACGCGATGCGCCTCGTGCATTCCGAGGGCGACAGCCTGAGTGGGCTGGTCGTCGATCTCTATGACGACGTCTTGGCGATCGAATACTTCTCCGCCGGGATGTTTCGGGCGCGGGCGCTGATTCACGAGGCGCTGAAGAGCTTTTTTCCGGAGGCCCGCCTCTATTGGTTCGCGGAAAAGCGCGTCCAAAAGCAGGAGTCGTTCGACTGCTGGGACGTCGAGGCGCCTGGTCTCGTGACGATCCACGAACACGGTTTGAAATTCGAAGTGAACGTCGGCTCGGCGCACAAAACCGGCTTCTTCCCCGATCAGCGCGACAACCGCTTGCTCCTCGCCGACCTCTGCGCGGGCAAGAACGTTGCCGACCTCTGTTGCCATACGGGCGGCTTCACCATTTACGCGAAGGCGAAGGGCCAAGCCAAGACGGCGGTCGGCGTCGACTTAGACCCCGAGTCGCTGGTAGTCGCCCGTCGCAACGCCGAATTGAACTCTGCCGACGTCTCATTCGAAGCGGCCGACGTCTATCAGTGGCTGAAGGACGCCGCGGCCGCGGGCAAGAGGTACGACGTCGTCATTCTGGACCCCACGAAACAAACGCGCTCCGCCGACCAGGTCGACGCGGCGCTCGATCAATATGTCGCGATGAGCAAGCTCGCGATGGCCGTCGTGTCGCCGGGCGGCGTGCTACTCACCTGCTCCTGCAGCGGCTTGATCACCGAGAGCCAATTTCTCGAAGCGGTGCGTCGGGCCGCCCTGCACGCACGACGAGACGCGCAGATCTTCCGCTTGAGCGGCGCCGCTCCCGACCACCCGTTCCTGGCGGAAGTGCCGGAAGGGCGGTACCTCAAGGCGGTTTGGTGCCGGCTGCCCTAGGCGAGCAGGCTGGCGCACGCCGCGTAAACTTGTTCGATGCCCAGGTCTCGCATGCACTTGAAGTGTCCAAGCGGACAAGTCGCGGGTCCGTGATCGCTGCAGGGACGACAGCTCAAGCCCGAGACGCCAACGGTCAAAGCTCGATCGCTGAGCGGCCCAAAGCCCATCGCCGGAATCGTTGCGCCGAAAAGCGCCACGGTTGGCACGTTGAAAGACGATGCATAGTGCAGCGGCGAACTGTCGTTGCTCACTAACAACGCCAAGCGAGGATAGATCCTGCGGAGGTCGTCGAGGGAAGTCTCGCCCGCGAGATTCAACAAGCGGGGTGACGGCCCGGCTAGTTGCTCGACTTCGGTGGCCAGCTCGCGTTCGGCGGCGCTGCCGAGCAAGACAACGGTGTGAGCCTCGAGAGCCAAGAGGCGTTTGGTCAAGGCGGCGAAGCCTTCCTTCGTCCAGCGCTTGGTTCCCCAAACGCTGCCCGGGGCGACGCCGATCAATTTGCCGGACGCCGCTTCCACGGCCTTTGTCCAAGGCGCCGCCGGGTCGAGAGGGAGCGCCCCGAGCTTCGGGCGGGCGGCGATGATGGCCTGGCGCGCGACGCCGAAGGGCTCGAGCAGAAGCGCGATACGCGCCGCCTCGTGCAGCGGCGCGACGCGCGGGACACGGGTACCGGCGAGCCAGGAGGCCGCCGTTTCCGCGTAGGTGATAGTCGGCCAGCCGAGGTAGCGGCAGAGAAAGCTCGACCGATAACTCCGGTGCGTTTGCAGGACGACCGGCTTAGCGGCAGCCGGCATCTTTTCTTCCAGCGCCCTTTTCACGTCGGCGAAGGCTGCCAACGTCGATTTTTTGCCTTTGGCGAAAACGACGCGAGACGTCAGCCAAGGGACGGCCTCGATGACTTTTGCCCCTAAGGAGGTCGTGACGAAGTGCTGGCGGGCGTTCGGAAACTCGCGGTGGGCGAGCTCCAGAGCCGCCGACGTTAAGACCACGTCGCCGATGAAGCTCGTTTGAAGCCAAATCAAATCGGTGACGACGCGGGGCGGCGGGAGTTGCTTAGCCACGGGCGTCTCCGGTACGGAGCGGCATACGGTAAATTTGCGCGTCCTCGCCGTCGGCGTAATAGGCACGGCGCTGGCCGACGAGTTCCATGCCCAACCCAAGGTAGAGCGCTTGCGCGGCCTTGTTCGAAGCGCGCACTTCGAGGAACAGGGCTTCGATCTGTTGCGCCTTCTTCAGCTCCTCCAACAGGCGCTCGACGAGACCCTGGGCCAAGCCGCGCCGCCGCGCTTCCGGCCGGATGTAAACATAAAGTAGGTCGGCCGTGTAAGGCCCGACGTCGGCGAGGATGACGCCTTGCCAACTGCGACTCGCCGCCGCCTCGGCGGCGAAAAACCCGAGGCTCCGCGGCCTCGCGAGGGCTTCGAGTATGTCCCCATAGGCCCAGAACTTCTCCGGACCGGCCCGCCAAAGCGCGACGCATTCCTGCAGCGCCGCCATTTGCGGCTCGGTCCTAACGAAAGGAAAAATCGCCGTCGTGGCCTCCGCCTCACGGCGCATCGGCGCTCCCGGTGGCGATCGGTTGAATGACGACGTAGGTCTTGGCTCCGTCATAAGGTCTGACGATGGCACGGCCGTTCAGATCGTCCAGCCACTGCAACTTGGCCTCGATGCCCGCCTTCTTGCGGGCGACGTGACCGCTCGTCTGCGCTTCTTGGCGGTCCTTGCTGCGCCGAAAGGCCGCAATCCGCAATACGTCGTCCAGAGTCCGTGCCAAAGTCTGGTCGTCGATGCCGAGGCGTTCAACGGCCTTACTGAGCTCGCCCTTTTGCCCCAGCTTTTCCCGCACGACGGCGTTGTACTTGTCGAGGAGTTGGTCTTGCGACGCGAAGCTGCCTAGGCGCTGCGCCTCCTGCAAGATCACCATGTCCTCCGAGAAGACTTGCAGCGCGTCGCCCCAGTTGCCGGCGTCGATGACGCGGACGTTGCCGTCGTTGGTCTTACGGAGGCTCTCTTTGACGTTGATGTAGGCTTCGATCTGGCGCTGCGTGTAAGGGACGTTGTTGATCGACACCACCAAACGGTCGCCGAGCGGGCCGAAGCCGGCGCCGAGCAAGAGCGGGAGGCAGAGCGCGAAACCCTTGAGGGAGCTAAGGTCCATGCATGGCCCTCGGATGCTTGGCAAGAAGAAATTTACCGCGCGCGCGTGCGCTGACTATGCCGTCATTGTAACCAAAAGCTCGCGGCGCGGCCATTACTTACCCCAACCTGTGTAACCTAGGCGCAGCAAGGCTCCCAAACGGTCTTGACAATGTTGAAAATGAAATTCGCGGGGTGACAATTGCTTGACATCCATTAGGATCGCTGTAAACCTCTACACATCGAATCTTAGTAGAGATATTTTTTTTCAGGAATCGCCATTATTTGGAGGAATTCGTATGAACAAAGCGGAACTGGTAGAAGCAATTGCGAAGATCACTCAGCAGACCAAAGCTGATACTGAGCGCACCATTGATGCGTTGATCGACGTCGTTGGCAAGAACATCAAGAAGAAAGACGGCGTCAAGTTGGTCGGCTTCGGCACTTTTGCCGTTTCCAACCGCAAGGCCCGCGTCGGTCGCAATCCGCAGACCGGCGAAGAGATCCACATTCCGGCCCGCAAGGTCCCGGTCTTCCGTCCCGGCAAGGAATTGAAAGACATCGTTCGCTGAACGACGTCCGAGCCTCATGCAACAAGCCCCCGGTTCTCACCGGGGGCTTTGTTTTGTGCCGAAGAATTTTGCGCAAGGAACCGTGGCTCAGTCGGCGTATGGATCGCCTTCTTCCAGGAAGTCGACCAAGCGGTACTTGGCCATTTCGTCGGCGGTGACGATCGCCATCTCGCCGTCCTTTTCGTTGTCGTCTTCTCGCGCGACCAGGTAGGTGCCGTGGTCGTTCGGGCCGGTACCCGGGTGGTAATTCAACACGACCCACATGCCTTTGGTTTCGCGGTTGAAGACTCTGAAGGGAACCATGGGCATATGTCCTCGGGAATAGGGGCTGACGCGGAAAAACCGAGGCACCACTCTATCACCGCTGGCCCCAGGGGCAACCTCAGAACGACGCCCCGAGATAAAACCGGAGACCTTGGACATTCATGGAGGTTAGGTCATCTCGGAGCTTCGCCCGGGCCTTGTGCATGTCGTTGGAATAGGCCAAATCGTCGTTCTGGTCGTCGTACACGTTCTTCACTTTTATGATCGGCAAATAGAGCCCGATCCAGTCGCAGCCCATCATGAACGAGTCCCACTGCCATTGGTTGCCGATGGCTCCGACGGCGCCGATGTCGTGCGTCTCGTACGTCGCGACCTTCGACTCCTTGTCGTCATGGTCCTTGTCGATGACGTAAAGCGCGGCGCTGGTCATGCGGTCGCCCCCGCCGGCGTACCAGTAGAACGAGTTGGAGACGAAGCGCTTGTAGCGAACGGCCACGAGGCTCGAATGGCCTTCGCGGCGCGCCTCGTACTGGGAGAAGATCGTATCGCCCGAGTCGCTGGTGAAGCTGGACGAATCGCTGCGCTTGGCGTTGGCGAAAGCGATGTTGAGTTCGACGAGGCTGTTGGCGCCAAAGTACATGCCGCCGTTCAGGGCGGAGCCCTCGTTTAGCGGCACGGCCACGCCAAAAGGCTCGAGAGAGGCCTCGTAACGCTTGCCGGCGCGGGCCTTCTCGCTGGCGTTCTCCTCGGCGGCGGGAGCGTCGTCAGCGCTCTTGGCCTTTTCTTTGCTCCGGGCCGAAGCCAGCCCGGGAACCAAAAAGACGACCGACGACATCATGACCAACGACACTCTGCCCAGCGAGCCGGCAAAAACACGCATCTAACGAGCCCCGTCCTGCGGTTAGTAAGCCTGAAGCTTACTTCTTCAGGACTTGGACATGTTGAACTTCGTCGGGTTCGCCGCGGAAGAGCGCCGTGACGTCGCAGATTCGTTCGAGATAAGTTTCCGCCCGATCGAAGCTTACAGTCAAGGCGCACGTCAATTTTCCGTCGGCGAACTCCGCCGGCGCCGGCTTCAGCACGCACGAGCTGTTGACCTGGCGACCGACGGTGCGAGCGACAGCGTAGAATTTGCTGGTGCAGAGCGCGGTGTTTTCTTCTTCGCTCGCAGCTTTCAAGGTCTCGGAGGTGAAGACGATCTTGGCTTCGGGGACGTCGGCGTTCATGAAGTAAACTTGTTCGTCTGCCGAGATCACTTCGAGGCCGGTGACGGCCTTGGCCGGTTCGACGGGGGCCGCGGCCGAGCCGCCGGCGTTGGCGGGCGGGGCTTGTACGGGAGGAGCCGGGCGGCAGCCTTCTTTGGTCGGGTCGCCGTTGCAAAGGTCATTTTGGGCCGGCATGGGGCGGCACGAGTCGAACTGGCCGGGGTTCTGGCCAGGCGTTTGTCCCGGCATCTGGGTCACGACCTTGGGGCACATGCCGGCCCAAGGTTTGACGACGACCTTTTTGATTTCCGGGAAGTGCAGCGCCCATTGGCCGGAGAAAACGCCATTGGCGATCAGCGACAGCTTCAGGCCTTCGGCGAGCGAGACGGTCGCGAAGTTCGAGCCGTTGGCGAAGTTGGCGGTGCCGAGGTAGACCTTTTGGCGGCACTCGTCGCTACGGCCGGCCTTGCGCAGAATCGCGTAAACGTCGATGACGTCGTTGGTATAGCCGTGCTTCACGAAGCTCAGCTGGTAGGCGTAGGCGAGGACCTTGTCGCTCGTAGGATGCAGGTCGACGTAAGCGAGGTCCCGCTCCCCGCCGCCGATGTCGGTCGCGTGAACGGAGCCGAACATCTGATAAGTGTCTAAAGGTTGGTCGGGCGCCGTGCGTTTAAGCATGACGCCGCCGGGAGCGTCGAGATCCGCCAGTTGCACGCTGCCGTAAGCCCAGAGCACTCCATTTTCGACGTAGGAGTCGGGAGAGCCACCAGTGCGGGTTTCCTTGCAGCCGTTGATCAGGCTGAAAAATCCAAGAAACATCAGGGCAGTGCGAGCGAAGCGCGGGAACATCACGGGGGACTCCATGGGGCGGGGACGAACTCGGAATCAGCGGGGAACGGTACGGGAGGAGAAGGGCCATCTGGCCCGTTGGCCAAGGCAATTGCAGACAATGTGCCAAAACGCCAAGACCACCCCCGGCTAAAGATCACCGGCCGTTGGCCGACCCATTGGCATGCGCAAAATACCCCTACAAATGCTGAATATCGGCGTCGGGGTCCTTGGGTTCGCCTTTGCCGGTTGCGGCAGCAATGACTCGAAGGACTCCGGCAAAAAGAGCAACGTCACCGATCCGGACGCGCCGGCCGCGAGCTGCAGCAAGACGCCGACGGCTTCGTTGACGGACGAGCTCTTCGGGCACTCGCAACTCGACGACGACCGCGCACTGATCGAAACGCTGGTGAGACAGGGTTCGCGCCCCGTTTCGGTTCGCGTCGTCGACGCTTACCGCGCCGGCGCCGGCGTCGACGCCAGCCACTTCGAACTCGTGGAAGAAGTCGACGGCGTGCCGCTCTGCGGTCCGCACGCCTTCGCGCACGTCATCGGCGACACGCCGTCTTTGCCGCGTTTTGTTGATTACGTGGTGCCGGCGTCCGCAGGGGAAGAAGCCTTCGGCGATCCTGAAGCCTTGCTCGCCGCGGCGGCCGTCGCGATCGGCGAACCACCAAGTACCTCGAAACTGCGCACGGCGACGCGCTGCCTCCAACCGGTCGATTTCACCCTGGCTCCGGCTTACGAAATCCAAGCGTCGATCGGCGAGCGCCCCTTCCTCATTACCGGCGACCGCCGGGGACCGTACAAGATCGTGCCTCAGTCCTTGCACGCCGCGGCGACCGCGTCGGCGACCGCGACGGCGTCGGTCTTCAAACGCAATCCCTACGACAAAGCCCGCGTCGACGTGCCGCTCGACGTCGATGCCGACGGCTACTTGCACAGTCACATTCTCAAGATCGTCAGCAGCTCCGGCGAACTGACGGTGCCCATCGCCGTTGACGGCAAATTCACCGCCGCCCCGAACGACAAGGACTTCGCGGCCACGTCGTTAATGGCGCACGCTGAAGAGCAGATCGCCTACGACATGTCGTTCCGCGCGACCTCGGCCGACGACTGCTTGCCGATCGAAATTCAGCCGCATGCCAAGGACGGTCCAGTTTATTTGGCATCTTGGAACCAGGACACTTCCCACCCGCGAATCTTGGTGCCCGACGGCGACGGCGTGACATTGCAGAACCTGGCGCTCGACTACGACGCCGTCGCCCACGAGCTCGGTCACCATTTCGTCTATCAACACTTGAAGGCCCTGGACTACCAGCCGTCGCTGGTCATCCACGAAGGCATGGCCGACTTCTTCGTCTACGCGCACACCGGCGACACCTGCCTCGCCGAGTCGATCTGTCCGGCCGACTCCCTCGCTTGCATCGTCCCAGGCAAATGCTTGCGGTCGGGCGACTTCAAAGTCTCGAACATGAAGTTTTACAACGAACTTTACGAAAAGGCGCCGTTCCACCAGCAGTCGCAGGCCTTGTCGGGGATGCTCGTGGCGATGGGCGCCGACGCGAGCATCGGTGCCGATGCCATCGCCAAGATCGCCTTTGCCTCGATCGACTTCCTAAAAGCGAAGAGCGACCTGTCGGACTTTTTGGTGGCGATTTTGAGCGGCGATCAAGCGGCGTTCGGCGGTACGCATGCCTGCAAGATCGTCGAGATCGCCAAGGACTACGGCCTGAAGGATGAAACCGCGGCCGTCGACTGCAAGACGTTTCAGAAGACCCCGTGAGGCTTTAAGGTTCCGAGAGGAAACCGACGTATTCGCTAACCTCTACGTGCGGGATCCGTCCCCGGCCGCATTTCGTGCAGGGCGTGCACTGGGGAAACGTCGCTTCGGTGACTTGTTTCGTAGCGAATAGCTCGTCCTTCTCGATGCGGCAACTTTCGCACCAGATCGGCACCATGAACGACGTCACGTGCACGCCCTTTAGAATGGCCGGAGCCAAATTTACCGCGTCGATGACGGACGAAGAGCAGCGATGAAGCTCAACTTCGGCGCTGCCGACCAGCGAGCGGAGGAAGTTCCTCAGGAGGCCTACGCCGTAGGAATTGAAACCGCGGATGCGGCCGAGATCGACGAGAATGAGTGGCGTCGATGCTTCGGCGACGACTCCGTCTAGGGTCGATTCGCAGTTTTCAATGAAGTCGCCTTCGAGCACTACATAGGCAACGTCGGCGCGCTTGATGACCGAGTACTGCAACGCTTTGCCTCCCTTGCTATGCCGTTTCATCGCCTGGAGCTGCCTTTTGGTCCCGATAACGCGACAGGAACGCGGCGATCTGGTCACGCAACGCCCCAGTCACTCCGCCCCAAGCCATAATATCCTCTAGGTGCTCTTCTAATCCAGAATTCGAGTGGGGTGGGATTACGCCGCGGAACGCCGCAAGGATTTCGGCCAGCAGCCCGGCGTGGATGGGCCGCAGTTCCCGTTGAGAGCGTGAGTAGCGATGGATCTTCTTGATCCGGGCGCTAAGGCTGGCATGGCTGATGATGGCGTCGACCGCCGCGTCCTTACGGACCTGGTTGGCAATCGGACGCTGTCCTGTCGCGGCAGCGTGCGAGGCCGGGACGGGCGGGACGGCCCCCTCGGCGCTGATGTCAGGGGGCGGGGCTGTCTTCTTGGTCATCAAGGCCAGATAGGCGGATTCGTATTCAAGAAGCTCCAGCAGTCGGTGGCGCGAAACGGTCGTCTGTCCGCCATGGAAGGTGACGATCAGCATCGCTTCTTGGAAGTTTGGGTCGTCTAAATTTATGAATTGTTTCAAGCGGTCCCCTTTTCTCTCGAAACGGCGCAATCTCGGGAACTTTCCCATCTATCGGTACTTTTGTACCGAACTTGATAAAAATTGCGATTTGATAACATGCTAATTTTAAATATAAAAACATTATTTTTACATTTTTCTAAAGTAATGCGGAATTTAATCCGAAGAGTTTCCTATAAATCTGGTGAGTTTTACGGAAACACTAAGGAGGAAATATGTCACTCTTAACTAAGAGCCTAATTTCGATGGTTTTTTTCTTGTCACTGACGTCCATAGAGGGCTGCTCGACCGCAAGTAAGTCCCACAGCGGCAAGGGTTCGGATACCAAGGCCGACCCAGGTGACCCTACCGTAGCGAAGAAGGACCCCGCGAACGGGGGGACGACTCCCGTCTCCCCAGCTCCGGCCCCGGCGCCGGCTGAAGCCAAGGATGGTTTCGGCTGCCTCCAGGGCGTCGTCGAAGACGGCTTCACGGGACAACGCGTCGACTTGAGCAAGGTCACCGGCAGCAACGGCCTCTACGTCCTGATCCGCGGCGCTAAGCTCAAGGCGGAAATCATCGGCGACGATCCCAATTTGATGGGCGAGTACCACATCTGCGGAATTCCCGTCGAAGACACCTATCCCGTCTTCGCCTACATCGACGGCTACATGCCCTTCGAGTCTAGCGTCGTCGTCGACTCGACCCGAGCGCTTCGCGTGACCGGCGACCAGGCCGTGACCAACGAGGTGAAAATCCCCGATCCGCTCGAATTGCAAAACATCCGCCTCTTTCCCCTGGGCAATACGACGCGCGATCTCAGAGTGCGGGTCGTTTATAACGGCTCCCCCGTGAAGGACGCGTTGGTCGCCTTGGAAGCTAAGGCCGCCGGCGCCTCTGGCACCTTTGCGTTCGAGGGAACTCTGGTAAATAGTGCTGGGACGAGAATCCTGCCGACGCGCGTTTCGACCGACGACGAAGGCTACGCCACCTTCCCGGCGGCCAAGTTGAGCCTCGGCGCCGCATATGGCATCAACGTCTTCCCGCCGATCGACAGCAATTTTTCGAGCCCTGGCCATGCTGATATCGTGCTCGGAGTCAGTGGCGCGTCGGCCGGTGACTTCAACTCCTACGAAGTCTCAGTGGCGCTCGCCAGTCAGAATCAGCCGCTAAAGGCGATCTCCTGCAGCACCCAATTTCAGAGCTACAACGGCTCCGGTTCGATCAAGATCATGCTCAACCGCGCGGCCATCGTCCTCGATCCGGACGGCCTCGACATCTCGACGGCAACCGGAGCGGCTGGAGACTCGGCGAAACTTTCCGCCGCTGACATCGTCAGCACCGGCGGCGGAACGGTGACTTTTCTCGGCGAGACCGCCAACGACGCCAAAGTCGCCGGCTTGACCGCTTCGGTGTCGGGCAACATCCTGACGATTACGCCGCGGTTCAATAACAACGAAGGACCGAAGGCCTTGAACCCCGCCGCGGATCCCAACGACACGGCGGTCAACAGTCACAACAAGGACGCGAAAATTTCGTTCAACTTCGCCAAATTCAAATTGGACACCGTCGGAGACGAAAAGGTGAACGTGACGACGCTCGATTCTCTAGTCGCCGGCATGGTCCCCGCCTGCACTCCGGACGTGCGCTTCTTCCAAGAGATTCAGTGACGGGGTGATCGCCCTCGGTCAGAGAAGGCAAGGGCGTCTAGGAGGCCGG
>JAYWBY010000217.1:0-5751 GCA_043781115.1 Pseudomonadota bacterium | reverse complement strand
GCTCCGACCGGCAGCGCTCGTTCCGCTGGCTCAGCCCTTCTAGATCGACGCTTTTCAGCCCGAAGAGCTCGCGGCAGAGCTCCTCCTCGTCCTTCAGTGTGATCGCGAAGATGCCAGGATCATCTGTCGATACAATGACTTCCGCCGCCGCAGCGAGGAACCGCGGCAAGGGGTGCTGGGCCGGGGTCGGGATCCCCCCGATGCGGAAGTTGGACGTCGGGCAAGATTCGAAGATCGCGCCCTTGGCGACCAACTCGTCGAGGACGGCGTCTTGAAGGCGCCGGGCGTCGGCTTGCGCGAAGTCATCGAAGACGGCGAGCAAGGGTTGGTCGCCGGCGACCTGTTCCAGGTCTCCTAGCTCCCGACGAACTGCCCCGGCGTCGACGAGGTAGCCCCGGCGCGCCAACATCGGGGCTTCTTCCAAGAGCCAGCGCAGATGGTCGCGGCGCTCCGCGGGGCGCTCCTTGACCAGTGGCGGTCCTTCGTCGCGGCCGTTGCCGAGCGCTTCCGGACCGACGCCGAGCGCCAAGGCGTGGCCAAGCCGGTGCGCGCCGAGGCGGTGCGCTTCGTAAACCCAGCGGATGGCACTAGCCAGCGTCATGTCGGTGAACGATTCGCCGACATGGTAGAGGAGCGCCAACGCCGCCTTTTTGTCGGCGTCGTTGTCGCGGCGGACGCGGGCGAAAAATTCCGCCATCTGCTTCGGCGGATTGCCTTCTTCGACGCCGCAGAAGTCGAGGCCGGTGACGGCGCGCACCCGTTCGGGGCGGGTCGCCAGCACGTCTTTCAAGGCTTCGTACTGCGTCGCCGCCAGCACCGGGTTGCGGCTGACGCTGAACGCCAGCCGAGGCGCGAACGTCCCGGCGCTCTCGCGTTCGATCTTCAAGACCTCGTCGGCGTAATTTGCGAAGTAGCGCGTCAAGGCTTCTCCCGCCAAGGGCGGTGGCACGAAGCAGCGGTACTCTCCGTAGCGGATTCCAGCCTGGCGCTGCGCCGCGAGGACGTGGCGAAGCACCGTCAAGTTGTCCGGGCCGAGCGGCAAGAGGGCGATCATCAAGTTGAAGCGCGCTTGAAAGGCGGCGAAGGGCGCCGGGCTAGTGAACAGGAAGTCGCGTTCCAAGCGTTCGAAACCGTCGTCCTTTTGCCAATAGGCGGCGGCGTTTGGTCTAACGCCATAAACCTTCTCAAATTCGCTCTCAAACCAAGCGAGGCGCTCGGGCACCGTTTGCCAGCGGTCCTTGCCGAGCTCGAATACGTCCGCGGCCCCGAGGCAGCCGTAGAGGTGAATGTGCAGCTCGTCCTTTAATTTATGCATGCGCCGCGTCCAAGAGCCGTTGCAGTTCCGCCTCATCGTAGCGGAAGAAGAGCGTTTCCGCTTGCTCAACCGACCAGAGGCCCGGGGCCATGCCCTTGCGCTTTTTGATGTGCTGCCGCCTGGTCCAATAGACCTCGCCCTTCATGTCGGTCCTAACCTTGGAAAAGTGCAGGGCGAGGACGGCGGCGGCGCGGATCAGAGCGAGGTCCGGAGCGCCCTTGAGTTGGCGCGCGGGTATGATGACATGGCTGCCGGTGACGCCGATGGCGTGCAGCCAGAAGTCGTTGCTCTTGGCGAGCTTGCACAGCTCGTCGTTGTCGGCCGCGGCCTTGCCGACGAAGATGTGGATGGGCTTTTGGTCCGGCTGCGTCGGCGGACGGTAGTCATAAACTCGATATGGTTTAGACTCGACCTCGCCGCTCGCCGCGCGCGGGGCGTGGCTCTGCCGGGTCTCAGGCAACCTATGCCTTTTCAGCATCGCCTGGACGACGGCCAACGGCTCGGGGCCAGCCCGGAGGCGCGCCAGGCCCGCCGCCAGATCGTCGAGCTCCGCTTGCGACTTTGCGACGTGCGCGAGCAGCGCCACGCGGGCCCTTTTCGCCTTCTTCGAGCGGGTGAAGAATTCGGTGACGTTCGCCCCCGGTGTCTGCTCGGGGTCGAGCTCCACCGCCTTCCCGTCCACCGTCAATTGCCAGTCGCCGGGCTTCACCAAGGCGACGTGTTCTTGGAGGAAGAGGGCTTGGCGCTCGAAAGCCGCAAGGTCGCTCTGCGAGGGGACTTGGGCGACGCTCTTTTCCAGGGCCTTGCGGAGCGTTTTGTGGCGCCGGCTAAGGCGGTCGCGGGCCAGTCTCTGATACTCCGGCAGCGGCGCCGCTGCGCTTCTTTCCGGTTGGTCGACATCCTCATCCGGCTCGGCGTCTAGCGATGGCGTTATCGTTTCCCAAGTCTCGGGAAGGGGAAAAGGCGGCAGCGGATACTCAAGCGGGCGGCGCTTGGTGTAACTACCCTGCGTCGACTTCCGAATCAGCACCGTGCCGTCAGCGGCCACGAGGCGGAGTTCGGGTGGCGACGTTCGCGCCAACTCCACCCAGAAGGTCGGCTCGGCGCCGGCGGTAAAGAGCGGAAGCCAAATGGAGCCCCTTTCGGGGTCGCGCGCGATGCGGCCGATGCCGCTCGTTCGGGCGTGCTTTCTCAAAAGATTGACGACCGCGCCGCCCGTTTTCAAATCGTCGGTCCGCTCCGCTTCCGCTCTGACGCCAAAGGTGGAGGGCCTTGCGTCGGCAACCAGATGAAACTTTGCTGCGGGCTTGCCCGGCTCGAAGGCCGTGACGGTGAAGACGACGAAGGCGCCATTGCCTTCGAAGCATTTCGACGATTTGAGCGGACTGGACGGGCGTGGCGCCTCGGAATTCATTGGGCCTCCGCGGCCAAGAGGGCCGCCTTGACCCTCGCCTTGACGTCGCCGAAGGCCAAGCCGGCGGTCTCCGGGGCCACGACGATCGGCGCGCCGTAACGAATTTCGATTTTCGTGAAGGGTTTGGGCACGCGAAACTGATCCCAGCTCTTGGCCAACACCCACGACCGCTTGGCCAAGGCCACCATCGGCAAAATCGCTACGCCGCCGCGCCGAGCGATGTCGACCACTCCGCCCTTGACGCGTCGCCGCGGTCCGGTCGGACCGTCGACCGTTATTGCCGTGAACCAACCTTCCTCGGTGATCGCCACGAGCTGGTCGCGGGCCTCGGGCCCTCCGCGGCTGCTCGAACCGCGGATCGTCCGAAAGCCCAAGCGGTTCATCACGAACGACACGACGGCGCCATCACCTGACAGGCTGGCCAGCGGTGCGAAGCGCATTTTCCGGTGCGCGACGATCCCGGCGAAGAGCTGCTCATGCCACAGTGCCATGCAGAAGCTGCCGCGCGGGTGCAGCGCCTCGGCGCGAGCTCGATGCTCGGTCCCTGTAAACCTTACCCTCATGGTCGATGCCATGATCCGGACGACAACATAGAGAACCATGCTGCCAGCATAAACCCTAAATCTCTTGCCGGCGCCCCGCGTCACTGCTGCTCGTCCTGCGGCTCGTAATCGTCCGTGTCGGCCTCTTCTGGCTCTGTCCCTTCCGGCGCAGTCGTGGACGTATCCTTAACCGTAGTCGTCGCCGTGATCGTCGACGTGCTCGTGCTCGTCGCCGAAGTCGTCGCCGTCGCCGTCGCCGTCGCCGTAATCCCCGCCGAATCCGTCACCTTAGTCCCCGTGCTCCCCGGCTTCGGAAACGTCAGCTCCTCATCTCCCTCTTCCGCCTCGTCCTCGACGTCGGGACACCCGGGGTTCCCCGGACAAAGCGCTGCATGATTCTCTTCCGCCGCCAGCAACTGCGAATACCCGCGGATCGGCCGTCCGAAGTCGCCCCGCGTCACCGCCGTAACCCACTGCGTCCTGGTGACGAACCCCATTTGGCGCATGCGGTTCAAAATGGACGCGTACCGCCGGTGCCCGAACGGCGTCAGGTTTTTGGCCTTCAGTCCTCGCGACCAAGCATTGGGGCTCGGCAAAACCAGCGCCAGATGCACCGACTGCTCGATCGACAAGAGCTCGGGCTTGGTCTTGAAGTAGTGCCAGCAACCTTCCTGGATGCCGTAGACCCCGTCACCGAACTCGGCAAGGTTGATGTACCACTCGAGGATCTCTTCCTTCGTCAGGATGAGCTCCATCAAGGCGGTGCCGGCGGCCTCCCGCGCCTTGCGGATCAGCGATTTCTCGCGGCTCAGGAAGGCCATCTTCACGACTTGCTGGGAAATCGTCGATGCGCCACGGGCGTAACGCTTGCGCTTTTTGTTCAGCTCGTAGCTGCGCTTGATCTCGTCGTAGTCGAAGCCGTGGTGCTCATAAAACTTGCCGTCTTCCGCCGCGACGATCGCATGGAGGGCGTGGCGAGAGATCTTCTTGGCGCTGATCCAGCCCTTGAGTCCAGGACCGACCGTGGCTTGGGTCTCTCCAGCTTTCCGGTCCCAGCGGGTGACGACGACCGGCCCGTGGCGGAGCCGGTAGACGGCCGGCACGAAGAGCCACAGGGCGAACAACGCCAAAAGGGCCGAGACCGCCAGAAAGCGGCGGCGCTTGCGGTTCGGGCGGTTGAAGTAAGTATCGGGATCGCTGACGCGGTGCGTGGACGCGTTCGGGTTGTCGCCGGTCCGCGCCTCGTCGCCGCGGTTGAGCTCTGACATTTGCTCCCCTGGGCCATTCTGGGCTATTTTGCCATAGATGGCGGGACTTTCACACGACGAGATGGTGAGCGCAAAGGACCTGCAACGAGCCGTTGAAGGTCTGCAAGCGACTAGACCGGGGCCGGGACTCCTGAAGACCGGAGTATTGGCCGCGACTTGCCTACCTCTTATGTATTTCGCGCTGACCAGAGACAGCTGGCCAGCCTTCTTCGTCCTGACGATCGCCTCCGGCATCGTTTACGCCTCCTGGTTGATCACGACCCACGACGCCATCCATCACACCTTGACCGGTTGGCGCTGGTTCGACGAAATCGTCCCCCGCTTGACCTCCTACCCCATCAACTGGGTCCACGGTATGTATGCCGAGGTGCACAAGCTCCACCACAAGATGAACGGCGACGACTTCCTCGACCCGGAGCGGGTGCAATGGACCGAAGAGGAGTACCAACGCGCCGGCCCCGTGACCCGCGCCTACGTGCGTCATCAATGGTTGGTCGACGTCTTCGTCTTCGGCGGCCTCGGCATGATTTACAAGACGGTGAAGCAAGCCGTGCGCTTTTACCCGAAGTCGAAAGGCGTGCGCCGCCAGTTCTGGCTCGACTTGTCGATGATCACCCTTTGCCAGATCGCGATCTACACGTTCGCGGCTGCGCACCACGCCACCGGTCGCTACCTGGTGTTTTGGTTCACGATGGAGCGGATCGGTGGCGGCGTTCTACAATGGCGCGCGCACATCGAACACTACGGACTTTGGGGGAAGGGCCGCCATTACTTCGAGACGCAGGTCTACAACTGCCGAAACCTGCGCACGAGTGCCGCCGGCAGCTGGTTCTTCAACCGTTTGAACTACCACTCCGTCCATCACACGTTTCCCCGCGTGCCCTTCTACAATTTGCGCGCGGCGCACGAAAAATTCCTGGCGCTCTACGCCGGGAAGCCGGGCGCCTTACCCTTGGTCGTCGACGACTCCTATCTTGCGACCGCTTGGCGCCTGGCGCGGCGGCCGGTGGTCATCGGCGAAGTCGATCAAGCGTCGCCAAGCGGTAGGCGGCTGATGGTGCCGGTCACGGCAAACGGTCGGTGAGCGGCGAAGTGTAGGCGGGCGACGTCATCAGGCGGTCGAGGCGCGAGTGGTCCCGGCGCTTGGCGCGTTCGGCCTCGGCGTCGGGTAGAGGCATCGAGAGGAGCGCCGCCGCGCCTTCCGCGGCCTGA
>JAYWBY010000216.1:0-5759 GCA_043781115.1 Pseudomonadota bacterium | reverse complement strand
CGCTGAACCCCCCCGCGACCGCCAGGTCGATGTTGCCCCGTTTCAGGCGTCGCGCGGCGTTCTGGACCGCCAAGTGGCCGCTCATGGCGAGCGACGTGTAGTTGGAGTTCGGGCCTTTGGCGTCGAGGATCATTGAGCCGTAGCAGAGCACGTTGTTCGGCAATCCGAGCAGCAGCGTGGTCGGGCGCGAACTCATGCACGTCTTGCCGAAGTCCTTCGCCGAGCAACGCCCGTCGCGGTCCTTCGCTTGATTCATGGCTTCGACGTAGCCTTCGTTGTCGAAAGACGTCGCCGGCGGAGCGCCGACGTAAAGCCCGACGCGTTCAGCGGGATATAGTCCCGGCTTGTAGTTCATGTCTTTGGCCAAGCCTTCGATAGCGACTAAGCCGATGGCGTCTACGGGAGACACGGCCTTCAACATCCGCTTGTCGGTGATGTGCGGCGCCGGTTTGAAGGCGGCCATGCTGTATTCACTCGTAGTGGTCTTGGTCGCACCGTCTTTGAGAAGCTGGCTATGAGCGTCGAGGCCGACGGCCTGAGCGGTGACGGCGCCAAAACCGGTGACGACGAGATCTTGGGAAGACTGGTTCACGGTTTGACCCTCCCGGCGACCAAGGCCGTGTTCGAGCCGCCGAAGCCGACGGAGTTCGACAGGGCGTAGTCGAGGCGGCGGTCCATCGGTACCGGGCCGGTGACGTCCGCCAAACATTCTTGGTCTTTATTGAAGACGTTGACCGAAGGCGGCAGCACTTGGTGTTCGAGCGCCTTCACGCAAACGGCAAACTCGATGGCGCCGGCGGCCGAGATCATGTGCCCGGTCATGCTCTTGGTGGAGCTGACGACCGTTTTCGTGTTCTTGCCGTAACCGAAGACTTTGCTGACGGCAAGAGTCTCGATCCGGTCGTTGAGCAGCGTCGAAGTTCCATGGGCATTGACGTAACCGACTTGGTCGGGACGGATGCCGGCGTCGTCTAAGGCCATTTGCATGGCTTCGATCGGGCCGGTGCCTTCCGGATGGAGATCGGTGATGCGGTAGGCGGATTCAGTGATGCCGTAGCCCGAAACTTCCGCCAAAATTTTGGCTCCCCGCGCCTTGGCCGTCTCGAAGTCCTCGAACACCAACATGCAGGCTCCTTCGCCTAAGACGAAGCCGTCGCGGTCCTTGTCGAACGGGCGCGAAGCCGTCCGCGGCTCGTCGTTGCGCTTCGAAAGTGCGCCGAGGAGGCTGAAGCCGGCGTAATAAAATGGATGAATCATCGAGTCGGCGCCGCCCGTCAAAACCAGGTCGGCTTCGCCGTGCGCGATCATTTCATAAGCTTCTCCGAGCGACTGGCCGGACGACGCGCAGGCGGTGTGAATAGTCGTCACGCCGCCCTTGGCGCCTGCCATGCGGGCAATGACGGAGCTGAGTTGATCGGGGAAGAAGCGAATGTGGCGAACGACGCTTTCGTCTTCGTACTTCTTCGGAATGAAAACTTTCTCATACCAGCTGAGCTCGGGGCTGCACATTCCAACGCCGAGGCAGACGGCGGTGCGTTCGGGCTGGTAATGGGCTTGGGCGCCCGCCTGCTTCATAGCCTCGTGGGCGGCCGCGACGCCGTATTGGCCAGCCGTGCTGAGGTACATTTCCTCGCGCTCGCGGACCAGGCCCTTCGGCAGTTTGAAATCGCGGACTTCGTAGGCGATCTTGGTCGGGTATTCGGAGGCGTCGAAGCGAGCAACCGGCGCGCCGGCCGACATGCCTTCGATGATTGCGTTCCACGTCTCTTGCATGCTGAGACCGAGCGGCGTGATGGCGCCGATGCCAGTGACCGCGACGCGGCGTTTGGCCGGAACCTTGGAACCTGGGGTGTTCATGGGGCCTCCGTTAGGCGGTAGTGATAGTTGCCGCGCAAGATCTTCTTGCCGTCCTTGACGAGCTCGGCAATCGTTTCGACGAGGGTCGTGGCTCCGTCTTGGCGCTCACCGACGACTTTGACGAGGGTTTCGCAGCTCTCGCCCGGTTTGACGAAGTTGCGGATCTTGATGCCGCTCAACTCGCGCACTTCGAGGCGTTTTGCGCCGGAGAGTTGCATCATGCGCGTCGTGGCGCTGCCGATCATTTCGTTCAGCATGACGATGGGCGTGACCGGGAACCGCGGGAAGTGATCCTTGTAGAACGTTTCCGCCGGATCGAAGGTCTTTTTGGTGTGAATGGATTCTTTCGGCGCCAGCGCCAGAGTCTCGCCGGCGAGCTGGTCGAAGGCGTACGGAGTTCCGCCGGAACCCTCGAGTTTTAGGCCTCCCGTCGTCAGCGCCGCGAACCGGGCACGCGTGACCTCCGGATCTTCGAGTTCTCCGAGAGGCATGAAATAGCCACTGCATTGCTCGACGGCAGCGATCTTTATCCCTTCGACTTCGGCGTGGCCGCTGAAGCGGAAAGTCTCTTGGTTCATCTCCAAGATGTCGGCGACGAGATTGACGTCGCTGCCGGCTTGGACCGGTCCTAGGATTCGGATTTTGTCGGCGAAGAGAAAGACCGGGCGGGCAGTGAATTCGTTGCGCTGGAGGCAGAGCCACGACGCCAGCTGACCGATGGCTTCCGAGATCGCGCCGGGCGCGATTTCAGATTCACCTCCCAAACGGCGGTAGCGCAACGGCTCGTCGAGCGCGAACGCCCGACGACCTTCAATCCGATCACCCGCGATGCGAGTGATCTCTTCGACGAAGAGAAAACGCATGAAATCACCCTAGATGAGTAGAACCTCAAGATGTGATCACCCCCACCCCCCCGGGGAGGTGATCACATCCGAGATCCGACAACTTTCTCCGTAGCTTCGCCGCCGTGCACGGACACGTCGTCGACGGTACCGAAGAGTTGCTGGTCTACCATTCGGGCAAAAGTTTCGACCGTGAACAGGCCGGGAATATCGCGCACCAAGAGTCCCGGTTTGATCGCGTCGGGGCTGACTTCCGGCAGCATGGAACGGATGCGTTCCAAAGCCTTCACCGACAGTTTGCCGCCTTCCGCGAATTCGGCCTCGGACAAGTCGCCCCGGGCTTTGCGCTCGATGTCGCCCTTCGGCAACTTGATGCTGAATTCTTTTTCGAGCCTAAACATGATGTCGAGGAAGTCGATGCTTTCGGCGCCTAAGTCCTTGACCAGGTTGGACTGACGCTGCACTTCCTCGACGTCGAGGTAGAGCGCTTCGGCGATCAGGACACGCACGCGTTCCAGGTTTTTCATTTTTGTTCCTCCGGGTATGAGTAACGTTTCAAATTACGGCGACGCAAAACGACCGGTAAGGTCATCCTACGCTCCGATTCCACCATCGACGTGCAGCACCGTGCCGGTGACATAGGACGCCAGGTCGCTCGCCAAGAACTGCACCGCGTAGGCGTTGTCCTCGGGCGTACCGTAGCGTTTCAAAAGGATGCGCGACAGGATTTGGTCGCCCGCGAGTTGGCGGACGTCCTTGCTCATGTCGGTCTCGATCATTCCGGGTGCGACGCAGTTGACGCGAATGTTCTTTGGCGCTAATTCGGCGGCCAAAGCTTTGGTCATCGATTCGATGCCGCCTTTTGAGGCAGCATAATTGGCGTGGCCTCGGCCGGGCCGGGTTGCCGCGATGGACGACAGATTGACGATGCTGCCCTGGCGCTTGCGCATCATCAAACGCGCGGCGGGCTTGATAGCGTTGAAGGCGCCTGTCAGGTTGGTCTCCAAAACGTCGTCCCAGTCAGCCTTCTCCATGGTCATGATCAGGGTGTCGCGTACGATGCCGGCGTTATTTACCAGCACGTCGAGGCGCCCGTGTTCCCGGTCTATCATATCAACGAGTCCGGCAACTCCCGCTTCGTCTTTCACGTCGATTTGGAGACCGCTGACTTTGAGGTCAGCCGCCCGGAGACTTCCGGCCAGTTCATCTGCGGCAGCCTGGTTGCCTGCGTAAGTAAAGAGCACGCGCGCGCCGTCGCGGGCGAAGCTTTCGACCAGGGCCTTGCCGATGCCGCGGCTGCCGCCGGTGATGAGGACTACTTTGTCCGCGAAATTGGTTTTCACGTGAGGACTCGTGGCTTGTGTTTAGATCCGACCTCTAAAGCAGGCTTCGTGCCAACTTCGTACGACAAGCTAACTCGCCGGAATTTCAACGACCGGTGCAGTACGATGCTGCAGCCGACTGCCAGTTTCGGCAGACTTTCGCTTCGAAAATTCGCCGCAAAATGAAAGATATCTATGTGATTTCAAAATGTTATATCCATGCGCTCCGCAGCACGTCATGCCGAGCCGACTGCGAAACAGCCTCTGCCATTTCTGGCAGGATATGCTATAAGGTCCCTTGCACTGATCAAGAACACATCACCAGAAGACTCGGAGGGACACCTGGAAACGGGTGACACCAACCATCGTCACACTCCGCAAGTTCTCGGCAACGGCCGCTATGAACTGTGCGAGTTCATCAGCAAGGGCGGGATGGGCGCGGTTTACCGTGCGCGCGACGTCGAGCTGGACCGGTCGGTGGCGGTGAAGTGCCTTCTCGACGTGGCGCGTCAAGGTTCGCGCGAGTTGGCGGTCAAGGAGGCGCGCACCTTAGCGTCCTTGAGCCACCCAAACATCATGCGCGTGTTCGACATCTTGTCCGTCGGTGATCAAGTGTGGATCGTCAGCGAGTGGCTCGAGGGCAAGTGCCTCGCTCAGCTGCCCCTGCCCCTGCCGCCTCCGAGCGTGCTGGCGATCATGACCCAGATCTATGATGCTCTGGCTGCAGCCCATGCGGCCCAAGTGTTTCACCGGGACATCAAGCCGTCGAACGTGATGATCGGCAACGACGGCCGGGTCATGCTGATCGACTTCGGGGTGGCCTATGCCCCCGGCAGCTCGACCGGCGAGACGATGGCCGGCTCGCTTCGTTACACTGATCCCTCGATCCTGGAAGGCGAGCCGCCAGATGCGCAGTCTGACCTTTTTTCCGCGGCGCTTTTACAAATTGAACTGATGACGGGCGAGACGGTGTTGCCGGACTTGGCGCCGCTGCCTCTCTACCGCCACATCAAGCGCAATCTCGAGACGAGACTAGACGTGCTCCTCGACGGTTCGTATCCCCCGTTGGCGGCTTTGGCGCGTCGTTTCACCCTTCGCCGTTTGGCGTCTGACATGGCGGGCGACGTGTTGTTGCCTACGGCCCGGGACGCCGCGACCGCTGCCCACGAATGCTTGCGCAACCTGACCCAAAAGACCCCCGACCTCTATTTGGCGGAAGGCCTCTGCCAAGGCGTCATCGCCGATCCCGCCGCCGAACGGATGATCTTGGCGGAAGCCGACGTGGCCCTTCGCGACCAACAAATGACCCCGAAGGAGAAGGCGTCCTGGATTGGCTTCAAAGCCGCCGCCGACTCGGCGTCGACCCCGGAAGCCTTGGCCGCCAGGACCTCGGAGTACCGGTCGAAGTTCCTCGGCAAGGCGCCGACTCGGCCGGAGCGGCGCCGCGATCATAACCTTATGATCCCGAAATTTCCGAGGCGCCTCAGGCGCCTGGTCGGTAACGTCGGATTGCCGTCGTTAGTCCTCTTTAGCGTCTTCCTTTGGATGAAGCTTGCGCCGAACCCGGTCGCGGAATTCGGCCCTACGTCTGCCGCCGCTCCAGGCGACCGTGTCGTGGTGTTCCTGGCTCCTCCGACGCCCGTCGAAGCGGAAGTGGTCGCTGTCCCGACACAGCCGTTGATGATGACGCCGGTGCCCGTCCCGCCCCCCGCGCCCGTCGCCGAACCGGTGGCGGTTC
>JAYWBY010000215.1:0-5760 GCA_043781115.1 Pseudomonadota bacterium | reverse complement strand
CGCGCCGAAATTCTCGTAAGTGAGGAACGTGCCGTTCCTGCAGTCCAGCGACGAAGGCGCGGGCACTGGCGCGGCGTTGGGTATTTTCGGCGGCGTCGTGCTCGGCGGGCTGTCCGGACCGTAGTCTTCGCCGCCACCGCCGCAGCTGGGCAAAAGGAGAGTCAGGAGCATTGCGAGAAACAAAGGACGAAATTTCAAGACGAGGTTCATGGGGTCACGCATCCTTCTTGATGATGGGAGTCAGCGGTTTGTAGTTCGGGACAATGAGGCTAGCCGGTACGTTGGTTTTCAAGTAGTAGGCAGCCATGACGTTGCCCATTTCGAGGGTGACGCCGCCCTTGGCCACTTGTGTGCCGAAGATCGGGTCGACCGGCAGGCCGCGCAGCGCGTCGTCGGTCAACCCGGCGACGATGCCGCCAGCGATCCCCGCGCCCCACGTCAACATCGACGTGAACGCCCACGGGCTCTTGCCGCCGACGTCATTGACCCGCGGCGCGCGCCCACGCTCGCTGACGACCATCAACGTCATGCGATCGGCGACCGAGCGCTTGGCCGCGTGCTCCAGAATCGTGTTGATGCCGGCGAAGAGGGTTTCGTAGTTGGCCGACTGCTTGGCGAAGTGGTCGACCCCGGTGGTTTCCCAGTTGTCGTCCGGGCCGGCTTGCAGCGTCACGGCTTGGCTGCGGCCAGTGGCGAACAGTTCGATCGCGATCCGGCCGTTGCGCACGAAGTCGCTGTCGGTGCCCTGGACGCCGAGGTCGTCGTTGATGGCCGTCAGCGCCGCGGCGACGGTTGGTTCGCGCGCATAGGCGTTGTGGAGCGCCACTAGCTTCTCGCCGTCCAGCGCATCGGGCGGCGATGACTTGTAAAAGTCGCCGTAGGCGTTCTTGCGGAAATTGTTCAGCGCCGTTTCCCCGTCGACGCCGAGGGTTTCGGTCGTCGGGGCGGCGGTAACGTATTCTTTGATGGCCGCGGTCGTCAGGCGGATGTTGACGCTGGTGTATTCGCCAGGCAAGTAGGGCGCGTCGATGATCGTGTGCGGCATTTGTAGGACGGGGTTGACGGAGATCGTGTAGAAAGACAGCCAGTCGACCGGCCGATTCTTGGACTTCGGCACGGCGCCGAAGCTGTTCAAGATCGCTTGGCGCCGGTCCATGCTGCCGTTGTTGATGCCGTTGACGATCGCGGCGTTGGCGCCATAGGTGTCGAAGAACTTCTTCACCGACGGCCGGTTTGGGTGATCGATGTAGGGGAGGTTGCCACCGCCCGTCGCCGCTTTGGCCCCGGGTTCCTGCGTGACGTAGCCGGACTCGGTTTTGTTGTCGAAGACCATCGTCTGGTCCCAACCGCCGCTAACGTAAATCATCAACACGAAGGGCGTGATGGTGTCGGCGGAGCGGGCTTCGGGAATCAAGCCGAGCGCCCAGGCGGCCCCGCCTAGCGCCAAGTAGGCGCCGCCGCGCAACAGTTGGCGCCGATCCAAGTGCGAAAGAGAGCTTTTGTGCGAGTTCATCTGGGGCCTCGTTCAGTAACCAATGAAGGACGGATGGGTAAGCATCGCCACCAGCACCGTCCGCCAACCGCGGCGGAAATCGTCGGCCGTGGCGTCGGCCTTCGCCGTGCTCCACAGCGTCATCAGGTCGAGATAAGTCGGGTTCGCGTCGTCGAGAGTCTCGCCGGTCAGGCGCTTCCAGGTCGCACGCATTTGGGCGAAGACTATGACCGAACTAACGCCAACGCCGTTGCCATCCGGTAGGCCGGTCAGCAGGCGCCGCGACGCGGATTGGACGCCGTCCGCGAGTTCCGCGTCGACGATCGCTGCCGCGGCTTGGCGAGCCAAACGTTCGACGGCGTGAAAATAGAGGCCCGTGGGAACCCGAGAATCCGAAGTCGCCGTTTCGTCGTAACCAGCGTCGAGTTCGTCCGGGAAGGTGAGCGTATTGCCGGGCAAGAGGTCTTCCATCAAGCCGCGCCACTGATTTTGCGTCAAGATCCGGACGCCCGTCGAGTTGCGCGGGTAGTCGCCGGTCACCGTCGACCCAATTTTGTCATACGCATATTCCGGGCTCAACACGATGCGGCGAGCGGCGGCGACGAGGCTTTGGTTGCCTCGGTAGAAATCGTCGATGGCTAGCGGCGCGTTCTGAACTTCGAATGCGCCGACCGGGCGCTGATAGATGGCGCTGATCAATTTCTGGATTTCACAGCGGTGCGTGCGCGGGTCGTTCGCGACCTGGGTGGCTAGCCCCTCCAAGCCTTCGAAGGCGAAGCCGGCATAGTTGCCCGCCGGCTCGGTGGTCGGAGCGACGTAAGTTTGCCATGCCGTAAGCGACGCGCCAGAGCCGAGGCCCGCGAAAGCCGCGCCGGTGCTTTCGAAGGAGGCGTGGCAGCCAAGGCAAGGACTCTTAGTCGAAGCCAGGGCATTGAGGTCGGACGCCAGCTCCTCGCTGGTCAATTTGTAGAAGAGGTGCGCCTGGGCGTCTTCGTTGTTCAAACACGTCAGCTCGCCTAGGAGGCGATTGGTGCGGGCGCGCAGCGCTTTGTCGCCGCCGCTGCCGAAGGCCGCCAACAGGCCGTTCGTCGCCAAGGCGCCGGCCGCCGGCCGACCGTCGGCGTAAGTCGCGTACCGATACGGCTCGCCGAGCCAAGGCGTGCCATCGTCGGTCAACCCGAGCAGCGCCAGCGTGTCTTCATGGGCGACCGTGAAGGCGGAGCTGAAAAGGTCCTTGAACGGCGTGCCGCGCTCGATGGCCAAACGCACGTGCAGGGCCGGCTCTTCCACCAGGTGTTGGCGTACGGCAGGCGTCAGCTCCGTGCCGAGGGCCGAGTCACCACCCGCAACAAAGCCGTCGAGGTCAGGCAAACGCTTCGAATCGAGATGCCACATGCGGGTGTGAAGTCCCGCCAAAGCTCGACTGGCGTCGGCCCCCTGCAGATAGGCGTCGACGAATTTATCGAAGCTCTTCGGATCGAGCTCGAGCGCCGCGAGGTCGGTTGGCGCCGGCAAGCGCAGCGCCAGGTCGATCGCCAGGCGCCTGGCCAAGCGCTGGGGCGAGAGGACGGACGGTTTGACCGGCGGCGCCGCAACGGGTGGAACTTCCGGCGTCGTCGTGTGGGTGGGTTTGGATTTTTTGTCTTGAGGCAACGCGCTGGTGAGAAAGCACCCCGACAGCAAAGCGAACGCGGCGGCGAGGCCGAGCCAGCGAAGGAGTTTCAAGGTGAAAAGCGCGAGGTTCATATAGAATTGATCGGCAGTTCAGCGTTCGGCTTGATTGGCGCGAAGCTGATTGTCGAATCAATCTGTTAGCGAGTCGCCCCGAGGTAGGAAAATTGTGCCGGGTGTCGGCGCTTGCTTCTTCAGCTGGCCGTCGTCGCAAAGCAGGTAGTCGAAAGGCTTTGGTCCGGTCTTCGGCGCGTTCGGACGATCGGGCCGACCGACGATTACCGCGGGCGTCTTGGCGTCGAACTTCAGCGCCCAGTCGAGCGCCGGCGAGGCGAAAAGCATCATCGTGCCGCTGACGCGGCTCCGATCGATGCCGAGCTTGTCGTCGACGACCGTCACCGAAGCGGGACGAGCCCACTGGCCTTCGCTGTAGCACCAGTCGCGACTGAGTTCGAGCATGGGACAACCGCCGCCGGCGGGACACGGATAGAGCGCGCGGTAGCCGAGGCCGACTAGCTGATCGCGGAGTCGCATCGCTTCGCGCGACATGTCCTGGGTCGCCGGCTCGAGCAAGAGGATCAGCGCCTCGTCGCCGCGCTTGGCCTGGATTTCGAAAAGCTTGCTCAGGCGATTGCGGGCGATCGGGTTTCTCGCCAGCTCGTTCCAGACGTAGCCCAGGAGCTGAACGGAGAGCGGCGCGTCCTTGGCAGGGCCAAGGAGGCGATCGGCGTCGAGCGACTCGAGCCCCATGCGGTGGGTTAGGGGTTTGACGTCGGGTTCGCATTCGGCGAAGAGAATGTGCGTGGCGTCGAGGAGCGGGCCGACGCCGTCGTAAAGGTGCAGCTTCAGGCGCGAGGCGGGAACACCGGCTTGGCGCAGAAAGTGGATGAACGTCTGCGAGCAGGCGCCGGTGCCAGCGCCCAAGTCGTGAATGACGATGGGTTTGGTCGTGCCTTCGGCGAGCTTTTTGCCGAGGCCGTGGCGGGCGTCGGCGCGCTCGAGCGCGATCTGGGCGCGCGCCGCGTTGGCCAAGTGGAAGCCCAAGAGGTAGGCGACCGACAGGCGCTTCGACGCCAGGAGCTTTCTCGACAACTCACCGCGCTCTTGCGTGAACACCGCCCAAAGTTCTTCGACCTGGCTCATCTCCTGAAAGAGGATGGCCTTTAGCCGCTGGGATGCCGGCAAATCCTTCTTCGGCGAACCGCGCGGCAATCGAGCCAGCGTCAAGACCGTGGCGGCCCAAGCATCGACGAGCGACTGGGGAAGCTGGATTTGGGTGGTCTTGGTGAACTTGGGACGAGTCGTTTGCACCCGCGAAGGTGTAGAACTTTTTGACGCCGTTCGCAGTAAGTTTACGAAACTAGCCGCTTACACCCTGGCCGACAGGCCAAAAATGCCAATACTATCAAATCACTAAGAATTCGGTGGATCAGGCGTTGAATTTGCAATGCTGGGCTATGGACCAGGACATTTGCGGAAACAGTTGCTCGTAGCACAGGAATCCTACGTATGAAGACCAAGCTGATGTTGGCAGTTATCGCGTGTTCGGCTTTTGCCTGCAACAAAGCGGATTTCGGTTCGAAGACCGGAAAGCGCAACAGCGGAGCCGTCAGTCCTAACAGTGCGAACGAGAATCCGGCGAACGAGCCGCTCGACGTCTCGGACCTCGAGGCCAACAAAGGCAAGAAGGTCGACGGACCGCAAGCTGGCGACGGCCAGGCTCTCGAGAAGACGATCGAACTCGACTGCGACACGTCGGAAGGCGTGATCGTCGACGTGACGCCGGGCACCTCAGGCGGCGGCAAAACGGACGACGGCAAAGGCAGCGAAGCCTACGACGTGCCGGGCAAAGACGGCAACAGCGGCAAAGCCGCTCTCGCGCTCGGCGGCGAAGAAACCAAAGGCAAAGACGGCAAAGACCTCGACACCGACGGCAACGTCGTCGGCAAAGATGGCAAAGGCGGCAAGGGCGGCAAGCCCGACACCCCGCTACCGGAACAACCGCCGCTCGAGGTGCCAGTCGCCGCGAAAGTCATCGCCAAGGTTAAAGGCAAGTTCTGCCCGACGACTCAAGCCAAGCTAACCGTGCTCTTCGTCGTCGACTATTCGGGTTCGATGGGCCGCCATGTTGAAGCCCAAGGCCAACCCGAAGTCCCCGGCAACGACCCGCAAGTCAACGGCTCGTGCGGTCGCCTCCGCGCCGCCCAAGCGATCCTGACCAAAATCCATGCCGCCCAGAAACCGGGCGACCAAGTTGAAGTCGGCATGGTTCCTTTCGCCGGCGGCATCGTCAACGACCACGTCATGCCGGTCCAAGTCGTCGACCAGTTCGCGGCCCAAGTCTCGAAAGACACCTTCTGCCAATACGTGATCCAGAACCAAAGCTTCGGCGTCGACCCGATCAACCCGGGCGGCATCGTCGGTCCCGGCCACGTCGACGCTTCGACGAACTACCGCGCGGCCTTCACCGCGGCGCGCTCGGTCTTGGGCGGCGTCTACGGCCGTAAAGTCGTGTACTTCATCTCCGACGGCGAGCCGACCTCCGGCGGCCAAGACCCGATCCAAGCGGGTATCAACGCCGGAGCTCAACTTCGCGC
>JAYWBY010000214.1:0-5787 GCA_043781115.1 Pseudomonadota bacterium | reverse complement strand
TCTTCCGCTCGGCGCTTGCGGTCGTCCGGAGCCCCGAGGATGCGGGCGAGCGTTTCGACCAAAATCGGGCCGAACTGCTCGATGTGTTGCGTTCGTTGCTCGAGTTCGTCGGCTTTGTGCTCACGCTTCAAGTAACGAGACAAGCGCTGACCGGTCTGCATGAGCGCGCGCCGGAGCTCTTCCACCAGCTCGTCGGAGGCGTCGATCGTCTCTTTCGAGGCGTTTTTGAACTTGATGAACGGCGACACGACGCTGACGGCGACGATGTAGGGACCGAGAGGTAGAGCGTTCCTCGGCTGTTTGATACCGTAGGATCGCCAGTTGACCGAGTTGATCGCCTTGACGATGGCGCAGGCGGCCTTGTCGAACTGCAGGGGGACGCGGTTGGCGAAGCGGAGAACCTGGACTGATTCTTCCGACTCTTCCGAGCCGCGTTGTTTCAAGCGGGCGATCGCGACCTCGACTTGGACCGGTTTGAAGTCGCAAATCGTCGGCTTCCGGGTGAGGACGGCGAAGAAGTCGATTTCGCCGATGCGGCGAATACTCAAGGCCAAACCATCTTCGCCAATCGACAGCACCGAGCTGGTGGACGGCGCCATCAGCTTCATCTTTTGCAACGCCGCGAACACGGACTTGAAGTCCTCGTCGGTCATCGCGTCGATGTTCTTCTGGAGGATTTTACCGTCGACTTTGAAGTCCTTGACGAGCTCTTCCAGCGTCTTCTCGGAAACGCGGGAGAAGCCCTTCTTCAGCCAGTTGCTGGCCTTTACCTTGCCGAAAAGGCGGGCGTGCGAAATGAATTCGCCGAGCTTCATCGTGTGCGGATGCGGTTCGATCGCGTCGGGGATCGTCGGTAGAGTATCGACGACGCGCTTGATCGTCTGCGCCGGCACATCGGTAATGTTGTACTTCAACGTCATGTGCGGATTGAGCAGAACGGTGCTGCGAATGTAATTCAGCAAACCGCCTTCGCCGTTCAATTGAATCCGGCCGTCGAGCTTGAACTCCACGGACGTGCCGTGCTCGTGCTTCCAGTCGATGGATACTTTGTCGCGCAAGATGCCCTTGTTGTTCTTCAAGTCCATGTCGACGATGCAGGTGAAGGCCTTCTTGGCGGCCTTCGTCTTCGTGATGACCTTGGCGCCTGTGGCGGTCGTTTGCATCGCCCAAGTCGTCGCGGCCGAAATGCCGATGCCTTGTTGGCCTCGCGAACAGCGGCCGCGGCCAAACTTCGAGGAAGCCAAATATTCGCCAAATACCATCGCGACTTGGTCCGGATCGATCCCCGGGCCGTTGTCGACGATGCGAATTTTGACTTGGTCGGTGTTCTTCATCGTGCCGGCGCCCATGCGCTGCACGTGCATTTCGATGTCGGGAAGAATCCCGGCGTCCTCGCAGGCGTCGAGTGAGTTGTCGAGGGCTTCCTTGACGGTGGTCAACACGGCCTTGGTCGGCGAAGAAAAGCCGACTTGCTGTAAGTTCTTCGAGAAATACTCGGCCGTGCTGCTCGTCGTGATCTGCTTGGCAGACTTGCGAACCTTGTCGATCACGTCCTTGGCGGCCTCGACTTCGACGTCGGGCATGGCCTTGGCTTTAGCCTTGGTCTCTTTGCCTGCTTTGGCGGTTGCGACCTTAGCAGGCGCCTTTTTCGTCGATTTGGCGGATTTTTGGGCCATCGTTCCCGAGCTTCAATAGACCGCCGACTCCCCATTCGGAGGGGGGTTGGGTCAAGGTTTCCGGAAGTTACTCCTCCGGAGAGTGTTCAACAATTGCCTCGCCTGTGTCTATCAGAACACGCCGACAGGCGAAGAGCTTCCCTTTAATATATTGATTTCCCAGAAGAAAACAAGGTCGGCGGGTTCGCACGGGACTTGCTCCCTCATTCTGACCACCAAAAGGGGGTCTCAGCATGCGCTTTCCACTCCAAAAAATCCTCGTCGCCTCGGCCCTCGCGGTCACCGGGACCGTTTCGTCCGGCGAGCCAGGAGAGGCCCCGGCCAAGGCGTTCGACGCCAGCGACTACTTGAAGGCGCAGCAATTCGAGGAAGACAAAAAGCAGGCTGCCCTGGAGATCTTACCGACCGTCGTCGTCATAGGTGGGGTGCCCTACCTGAAACTCGAGTCCCACCTCGGGACGATCTATTTGCCGAAGGTCAACTCCTTGTCCGAGGAGGAGCTCGACCGCGCGCTTTGCGCCAATAGCTTTAAGGAAACCGACCTCAACTCCGCAACGGCGGCCGCAGCCGAGCTGAACGTTGCCGAGAGCGTCAAGGTATACACGAAATACATCGTCGACGTGATCCACACGCGCTGCGACGGATCGCTGACCCGCCCCGCCCCCCAGCCGATTACGGGCAAGGGCGTCGAAATCGGCGTGAAAGTGAAGACCGGCAGGGGTAGAGACCCGGCGTCTTACTCGATCTACAATCAAAACCTGGCGCCGAACATCGGAGTGCGTGCGGACTTTTGATCTGGTCTTTGACCTGGTCCTTGCTATGATGCCGCACCATGTTGGACACGATTTTCACCAAAAAAGTCGGCATCCGCTATCCGATCATCGGCGGCGCCATGTACCCGTGCAGCAACCCCGAGCTGGTTGCCGCGGTGTCCAAATCAGGTGGCATCGGCATCGTCCAGCCGGTGTCTTTGACCTATGTCCACAAGCACGAGTTTCGCGAAGGTCTGCGACTGATCAAGACGCTGGCCGGCGACAAACCCATCGGCGTCAATTTGCTGATCGAGAAGTCGTCCAAGATCTACTTGGAGCGGAATAAGCAGTGGCTCTTGGCCGCTCTCGACGAGGGCGTGCGCTTCTTCATTACCGCGCTCGGCGACCCGCGCTGGGTCGTGGACATCGCGCACGCACGGGGCGCAACCGTTTATCACGACGTCACGGAACTGAAGTGGGCCGAGAAGGCGCTGGCGGGCGGGGTCGACGGCTTGATTTGCGTCAATAGCCGCGCGGGAGGCCACGCCGGCGCCATCGATCCGGCGCCGCTCTACAATAGTTTGAAGGACCTAGGCGTGCCGCTGATCTGTGCGGGCGGCATCGGCGGCGGCGAGCGTTTCGCCGACGCGTTGAAGATCGGCTATGCCGGCGTGCAGCTTGGCACGCGGTTCATCGCCACGACCGAATGCAAAGCCCACCAAGATTACAAAAATGCGATCCTGAAGGCTGAAGCGAAAGATATCGTGTTGACGAAGAAGATCACCGGCGTGCCAGTTGCCGTCATCAAGACCGACTACATCGAACGCACCGGCGTCGACGCCGGGCCGTTCGCTAAGCTGCTGCTGGGTAACAATCGGACGAAGCACATGACCCGCATGTTTTACAGCCTGCGCTCCGTCTGGCAGCTTCGGCAGTCATTGACCAAGGGCAGCGCCTACAAGGACTTCTTCCAGGCCGGCAAGAGCGTGGAAGACATCGACGCGATCGAACCGGTCGACGCGATCGTCAAACGCTTCGTTGCCGCGGTTCGCTAGGACTTAGTCTCGACGAGCGGACCCGGTGCGCTGCCTTCTAGCCGTTCGACGAAGCGATCGAAGGCCGGCGCCGTCTCGGGATGCTCATTGGTCAACTGTTCAATAAGAACCGTCCGCATCGGCTCGCCGACCGCTCCCAGGAGATGGGCGCGGATCGAGTCGGGCGACTCGTTGAGGATCGTCAGCGTTTCGACGGCAGTGCGGAGGCCCAACTCGCGACGAACGATCCGGTCGGGAAGGGAACGGATGAAGGCAAAAGGGTCGAGGGACGGGCCTGAGACTTTGCTCGGGGGCTCTGGAGCCAAATTGGTCTCGGGCGCTATGATTTCAGGCGCCTTAGGTGGCGGAGGCGTCTTGTCAAAGTCCACTTCAAGTTGCTGCCTTTGGCGCTGCATGGCCTGGTGCTCGACGGCGAGTCGGTCGCGCTTACGCTGTTCCAGAGCGAGTTCCTGCGCCGCTTTCAATTCTTCGAGGACGCGGTCTAAGTCGGCTTGTTCGCGACTCTGGGTCTCGTGGGCTCGACTTATAGCCTCGAACTCCTCCCGCTCCAAAGACTCCTCGAGGCGTTTTTTCGCCTGAAGGCGCTCGAGTTCAAAGCGCGAAGCCTTGCGCCGCTCGGCATCGCGCCGGTCGGTTTCCAGACGACGCAAGAGGCGGTCTTCGCGTTGGCGACGTTCTTCGACGAAAGCCAGGTCGAGGCGGGCCTGGGCTTCGGCTTCTTCCTCGCGGATGGCTTCCCGCTTGCGTTTTTCGTCCGTCAAGGTCTCTTCCGCCAAAAACTTGTCCTGGCGTTCCCGGGCGGCGCGTTGTTCCATCATGAGCCGCTTTTCCAAGCGGTCTTGCCGCTGTTCGGCTTCTTTCTCTTGTTGGCGTTCGAGCCGGTCCTCGGCCTCGCGCTGCTCGTGCTCGATGGCCATCTCGATGCGGCGACGGGCAAGGCCCTCGTCGTCCTCCAAGGCCTGCTTGGCGCGGATGTCCTTGGCCAGACGCTCGTCTTCGGCGCGACGCTTCAAACGAAGGTCCCGTGCCGCGAGCTCGTCGACCTGCCGGCGGCGAAGGCGCTCTTGACCCTCGAGCTCCTCGCTTCGGCGCTGCGCCGCGAGGCGCTCTTTGGCCTCTAGCTCTTCCTTGACCAGGGCTTCTCGCAGACGCAGCTCGGCGACACGATCTTCTTCGGCGATAAGAGCTTGGCGCCCGGAGCCGACTGCCTCCGCTTCTTGGGCAAGGCGCCGGCGAACGCGTAGTTCGGCGTCGCGGGCTTCCCGCTCAAGTCGCATTTTTTGGCGGGCTTCAGCCGCTTGCCGCTGTTCGTCGAGGCGAGCCGCCAAGCGCAACTCGGATTCGGCGTCTTCATCTTCCAGGCGCTGGCGAATCCGCCCTTCGGCGTCCTTGTGCTCACGCGCGAGAGCGGCGGTAAGACTCGCTTGAACTTTGATCTCTTCGTCGCGGAGGCGGCGGCGGCGTCTTACCGCGGCCTCTTCCTCTTCCTTGATCAAAGCGAGGGCGCGGCGCTTGGCTGTCGCTTCGGCCTCTTCCTTGGCGCGAGCTTCGGCGCGTTCAAGGGCTTCGAGCTTTTCGGCTTCCGAAGTTTGCAGGGCGCGGGATTGGGCGGCTTCCGCTTCTTCGATCGTCAGGACGCTCAAGCGTTCGGCGGCTTTTTGGTCTTCATACCGCAGAGCCTTGGCCAATCGCTCGGTGGAGCGAGCCTCCTCCTCGGCCAGCTTGGTGGCTAAACGCTGTTTGGCATCGGCGACTTCGCGGTCCCGTCGCTTGGCAAGGCGCGCATCCTTGGCCTCCGCCTCGGCCAAGAGGATTTGATCGCGCAGAATTTCCAAACTCAAGCTTTCGACCAGTTCACTTTCGGCTCGTCGGGCTTTTAGCTCTTCCGCCTCTGGCTGCAATCCATTCAAACGGCGCTCGGCGCATAACGCGCGTTCCTTGAGTAGCGCATCGGCCAAGCGAGCCTTGGCGTTTTCCGTTTCCTTGACTTGCTCGGCTTGAAGACGCGCCGCGCCGCTTCGCTGCTCTTCGGCAAGCTCCCGCGCGAGGCGAGCGTCGGCGGCACGTTGCTCGGCGGCTAACAGCGCCGCGAGGCGCTCGTCCCGGGCTTCGGCCTCACCGCGAGCCCGGCTTTCGGCGCGCACTTCGCGCTGGCGCCGGTCGGCCTCCTGGCGGTCTTCTCGCCAGCGGCGGAGGACCTCTGCTTCGGCCTGCTCTTCGTGAACTCTGGCTTCAGCGCGTCGAAGTTCGGCGGTCGCCAGTTCACCTTGGAGTTCCTTTTGCTGCCTCTCGGTGGCGACAGCG
>JAYWBY010000213.1:0-5791 GCA_043781115.1 Pseudomonadota bacterium | reverse complement strand
GAGTCTGAATTCCGGCCAGCATTTGCTTGTAGACGCGGTAACCAGGCGGGGTCTCGTTCTTAGCCCAGGCGCTACATGGTAGAAAGCCGAGCGAAAAGAGAAGTATCGCGCTTACGAATCTACCAGTCACGCGTCGCTCCAATGCAGGTGAACCGTAGTGACCTTCCGGATCTCGACTTCTTCCTGCAAGCCGCTCCGCCTTAAGCCGGAGCCTGCGGCTTCTTTTCGCTGGCGGCGTGGCTGTGCAGGTACTGCCCCATCGTCCGCGCCAGCGTTGAGAACTCGGACGGAATCATGATGACCGTCGTGCTGTTGTTCTCGGCGCCGACCTCGGAGATCATTTGCATGCGCCTAAGCTCCAAGGCCGCGGGGTTGTCGGCGATCTGCGCCGCAGCTTGCGCCAGCTTTATCGAAGCTTCGTATTCCGCCTCGGCCTTGATGATCCGCGCCCTTTTCTCGCGGATTGCTTCCGCCTGCATCGCCATGACCTGCTGCATCGCTTCCGGAAGTTCGACGTCTTTCATCTCATAACGCTCGACCTCGAGCCCCCAAGCGGCCGTTGCCGGCGCGATGCTATCCATGAGCAGGCGGTTGATTTTGTCGCGCTCTTGGAGAATTTCATCGAGATTGTGTTGTCCAATGATGTTGCGCAAGCTCGTTAGGGCCAATTGGTAGACCGCCGCTTGGGCGTCGCGAACGGCTATGATGGACTTCGCCGCATCGACAACGTGGTACCAGAGCACGGCGTTGACCCGGATGGTGACGCTGTCGCGGGTAATGGTCTGCTGCTGCTCCGCCGACACGGTGCACGTACGAATATCGATCGTCGTCGCTCGTTCGATCCCCAAAGGAATGATCCAATAGAGTCCCGGTCCGCGCAGTCCCGCGAAGCGCCCGAGCATGAAAATGACGCCGCGTTCATACTCCCGCGCGACCCGGAGCCCCGACAGCAGAATCGCTATGCAAGCGACGACAATTGGCAAGATCATGACCAACATTGGACCTCCGGTGTTGACGGCAGTGTCTCAGCCGTTTCACCGACCGTCAAGCCCGCTCCATCCACAAGAGCAAGCGATCTATCCAAGAATACCAGGCGGTTACCGCCGACAGACGACCGCAATCAATGGTACACTGAGTGTTCGAGGAATCCTTGGACCGAAAACTCAACGCTCACATCATTTGGAATTTGGCCAGCGTCGGCGTGCTCGCCGTCAGCGGCCTGATTGCCAATAGCCTCATCGGCCGGCTCGACGGTCCCTTGGTCCTCGGCGTCTTCAACCAAGTGACGGCGCTCTATTTCGTCACCAGCCAACTGAGCATGCTCGGCGTCAACTTCTCAGTATTGAAACACGTCGCCGAGTGGCGCGACGACAAAACCAAAGCCTCGACCATTGCCCACGCCGGCATCGGACTGACCGTCGTGTACTCCGTAGCGAGTTGCCTTCTCGCCTATCTGGCGTTGCCGCTCGTTGGCGCCTTGCTGAAGAGTCAGGACGTTCTCGACGCCTGGCGTATTGCCATTCCGACCATGGTCGCGTTCAACTTGAACAAGACCATTCTCGCAGTCATGAACGCCCATGACCGCATGATTCGCTTCGCGGTCTTCGCTGGTATTCGTTTTCTCTTGGTACTCGCCATTCTGGCGATATTGATCCATGTCAACGCTAGCACGTCCTGGATCGGCGCGATCCTGGGGTTGGCCGAGTTGACGCTGTTTTTCCTGATGCTGCCGTTCGTCGTTCGCGACTTCTTGCCGTTGCCGACGATCGAAGTCCGCACTTGGGTGAAGATCCACTTCACTTTTGGTCTCCGTGGCTATTTGACGGCCATAGCGCTAGAACTGAATTCCAAAATCACCGTGCTCGTCGCCGGCATTTTTCTGCTCGATTCCGAAGTCGGCGTCTACAGCATGGCGACGATGTTCTTGGACGGCCTTTTGCAGTTTCTCGCAGCGGTCCGCAACAACTTCAACCCGCTGATCACGAGACACTACCAACAAGGCGACATCGCGGGCCTCGAAGCCCTCATTTTGAAAGCCAAGCCCCACCTCCTGCGCGGCGCCGCGATCGCCGCCGTGGTTTCACTCCTTCTTTTTCCGGTTTTCGTGACTTACGTTCTGGACAACGTTTCGTACCTAAACGGACTGGTGCCGTTGGCATTCTTGGTCTTCGGGTTCACGGCCTGCGCGACGCGTTTCCCTTTCAACATGATCTTCATCCAAAGCGGCCACCCTGGGGCGCAGACCGCGTATAACGGCGGCATCGTGTTGCTGAACATCGTCCTCAATTTGGCGCTTACGCCGCTCTTTGGTACCGCCGGCGCCGCGCTCGGCACGGCGCTGAGTTTCGCCGCCTCGGCGGTCGTTTTGAAATGGATGGCGAAGCCGCTCGTCGGCGTCCGGGTCTAGTAACAATTCGCCTTTGAAATCAGGGTGAAAAGGCAATTGCCATTTGACAAAGACGGTCACTTCTGGCGCAATCAGACGCTGAACCTAAGGAGACTCCGCCATGGCCGAGAACACAGTCGCCATTACCGACGCCAACTTCGACGCTTCCGTCATCAAATCCTCCCTGCCAGTTCTCGTCGATTTCTGGGCACCCTGGTGTGGTCCGTGCGTTGCCATCGGACCGGTCCTCGAATCGCTGGCGCAAGAGTACAAGGGCAAGCTCACTGTCGGTAAGATGAACGTCGACGAGAACGCCAACATCCCGGCGACCTTCGGCGTGCGCTCGATTCCGTTCATGGCCTTGTTCAAGGACGGCAAGTTGGTCGATTCGATCGTCGGCGCCGTGCCGAAGACGAAACTCGTGGACATGATCAAGAAAGCACTCTGATGCTAGCCCTTCGTCGCGCCGCTCGTCGGCGCGGCCAGCTCGAACGCCAGCTTTTGGCGGAAGGCGTGCGCGTCGCCGGCGTCGACGAAGTCGGCCGCGGCTGCATCGCCGGCCCGGTCTACGCCGCCAGCGCTGTGCTCGACTTGGCGCGCGTGGCAAAGCTGAAGACGCGGGTTCGTCACTTGATTCGCGACTCGAAACGCCTATCGGCGGCGCAGCGCGCCGATATTTTGCCGGTCATTCACGAGGTGGCGCTCGACTGCCGGATCGGCATCGGCTCCGTGGAGGAGATTGAACAATTGGGCATCGTGCAAGCTACGTTTCTTGCCATGCGCCGAGCCTTGGAATCTTGCGCGGCGCCGTTCGACCTTTTGCTCGTCGACGGCAAGTTGAAAGTCAAAGGCTATGGCGGCGCCCAACGAACGCTAGTCAAAGGCGACGACCTCTGCTTTTCGATCGCCGCGGCGTCCATCGTCGCCAAGGAAGCGCGTGACGGCTTCATGAGGTCGCAGTCCGACCTCTTTCCGCATTACGGATTTGACGCTCATGTCGGTTACGCGACGGAGCAGCATCTTGATAGCATCGTTCGTCACGGCATATGTCCGCTGCATCGCAAGACGTTCGATCCGATCCGGAGCCTGCTTGCCGACCCCAAAGCGCCGCTCGTCCCCGTCCCGCCGCCGCGCCGAAGAGGCCGAGACGCTAGTCTCTAGAGCCCTGGAACGCCAAGGGTGGTGGATCCTTGCGCGCAATTTCCGCTACGTCGGCTGCGAGCTCGACGTCGTCGCCTCGAAGGGCGAGACTTTGATCATTGTCGAGGTGAAGGCGAGGCGCCGGGCGCCGACGAGCGGCGTGGCTTTGCAGGACCTGCTGCCTTGGAGGAAACGCTTGGCGCTCCACCGCGGGGCGCAAGCGTTTCTCGCCCGCCATCGCCGGAGCTACCAAACGGTGCGCTTCGACTTGGCGGTGGTCGTCCGTGAAACGAAAGAAGCCGGCGCGAGGCCGGCTTCGATTCGATATTTTGTCGACGTACTCGCTTAGGTCGCGGGCTTGTCGGTCTTCGGAGCTTCCACCGGTTGGGCCAGCTCGATCGTCGCCATGTCCACCGGCACTTGGTCGGCGCCCGGAACGGCGACGAGGGTGCGGCGGCCGTGGAAGCGGCTGCGAATACGAGCAGCTTTGCCCTCGAGTTCGCGGAGATAGTAGAGACGGGCGCGGCGGACGATACCCGAGGCCAGCACGTCGACCTGATCGACGAACGGCGAATAGAGCGGGAAGGTACGTTCGACGCCGACGCCGTTGGCGCCGATTTTGCGGACGGTGAAGGTTGCGTCGACGGTGCCCTTACGGTTGCGGATCACCACGCCTTCGAAAGATTGAAGGCGAAACTTGGCTTTGTCGGAACCTTCTTGCAGCTTGTACATGACCCGAACGGTGTCACCGGTACGGAAGGTCGGGTGCACTTTTCTGGCTTTAAAAACACGTTGCTCAAAGGCGGTAATGAGGCTTTTCTTCATGTCCAAATATCCCACGGCATCAAAAGGTGTGGACGAGTTAAGTACCTTGTATCCCTCGAACGGGTCAAGGAGGATCTAGGCGCGTTTCCGGCCCCGGGCACCCGTGGCGTCGGTTGCCAGGGAAGCCAAAAGTTCGGTTTTGACCTCGAGGAAGACTTGGCCCAGGTCCTCGCGGTCCTCGGTCCGGATCATGGCCCGAATTTTGGGCATAAGGATCTGCTCTTCTTGGTCAAAATGCTTTAAGACCGAGTCGTGCAGCTCGCGCAGGCGTTTTTGGAAGTCCTCTTGCTCGTTGGCCGGTTTGGCGGCCAGGGCCTTCAGGGCCTTCGTCCGGCGAGTGATCGCGGCACCGTTGGCTACGCCCGCGGCGGCGACGCTGTCGCCTCCCGGAAAGAGTCCACCGACCTCTGGGTAGAGGTACTCCTTCTCCAGCGCCACGTAGACATGTACGTCGCGGGCCAGGTCATCGACCATCGCCCGGCGAATCTTGACCCCATCGGTCGCTAAAAGGACCGCAAAGGCGTCCCGGATGGCATCGTGATGGGATTTGATGAAGTGCAGGCAGTCCATCTTGTTATCAGCTCCTTAAGTCGCTCAAGCCCGCAAAAACCGCAATTCCGGCTGCAGATTACTTCCCAACTGTGAATCGCGAGCTTGCTCGGGCTTCCTTTATTAAAATTGGGTCGGGCTGGCAACCCCTGATTTTCCGTTGTTTCTTAAGGTTAAGGCCTTCTATTACTAACCTTATGGTCGCCAATAGAATGCACCATAGAAAAGCCCCGATGATAACCGTCTAAAAGAGGACACCCGACGTAATCGATTTGAAATTCGATTACGTCGGGTGTCCCGAATTTGGTTACTGCTGGTCGCCGAAGGGTTGGGGCCAGAGGTTGTCCTCTTCCCCCGTCACTCCGGCGCGCTGGGATTGGTCGAATCCTGACAGGATTTGGCGGTAAGTCAGGGTCTGCCCGGCAAGGGCGTTGATCAGCTGCATGTTGGACCGAGAGTTCATCGAGAAGTAGCTCGGCATGGCATTGGTAATCATATCGAAGTACTTGTTCGGGCCGAAGTCCGGGTTGGCGACTTGGTGGGCGTCGCGGATCGCGTAGTCGACGTACGCCATAGTGTCGCAGCCGTTCACCAAAAAGATCTGGTACTGGCCTTTGACGAAGCTGCCCATCCGCGCCATGGCCCGGATGTTAGCGCCGAGGCCGGAGTGGCCACTGTAGCTCACGAAGTCGGAGATCTGGGTCCGCTCGTTGTACTTGGTGATGAACCCCTGATCGACTTCGCGGATGCCGTTGACGAGGTAGAGATGAACGTCGAGAGGGCCGGTCGCCGTATTGAAGAGCAGCCGCACGTCGTCATGGCTGGCGCCTGGTTCGGCGCCCGGGTCGAGGTTGGTCGAGACCGGCGTGCCGTAGACTTGCAGGAGGTCAG
>JAYWBY010000212.1:0-5796 GCA_043781115.1 Pseudomonadota bacterium | reverse complement strand
GAACTCGTCGGCAACCCTCAACAACTTCACGCAAGGCATCACACGCGCCGGCTCCTTGATCAGCTACGACTATTCGCCGAACACCTACACGCCCGGCTACTTCTGGCGAGCCTTCGACAACAACCCGACCAAACCGAAAGCCGGCATTTGGCTGCACCAAACGACGGTTGCGGGCGGCGAAACGGAGATGCTCTTTGGCGTCACCGACGACCAAAACAACGGCATCACCAAAACCATGAAGCTCGACGCCTACGGCGGCTTGACGATGCCTGGAACCGTTTTCTCCGGCGGGATTCTCTCGACCGGTGATTTGCAGAGCACGAAGGACGACCCGGCGGTCATCCTTTATCACTCGCTGACCGGCAAACAATTCAAGATGGTCCTAGACGACGACACCCTTAAGTTCATCGATACTTCGGGTGCCGCAGCGACTCGTATGGTCATCGACGCCTCGGGGAAAGTCGCGATCGGCACGACCGTGCCTACGTCTCTTTTGAGCCTCCAAGGGGCCGACGCGAACTTGACGATCACGCCGAGTTCCGGAACGGGGCGTTTGAGCTTTACCGACGACACCGGCGCCCTCAAGTCTCAGCTGACGCAGGGTCTGACCGGAAATTACAAGGACTTCAACATCGTCAACGGCGCCTACGCGAGCCTGTTGGGGATCGACACGACATCCGGCGAAGTCAACATCCCCGGAAACGTCGGCATCGGCACCGCGGTTCCCGGCGCCAAGCTCGACATCAACGGCACCATCAAGATTCGAGGCGGCACCCCTGGTGTCGGCAAGGTCCTCGTCAGCGACGCCAACGGTCTCGCTAGCTGGAGTGTCGCCTCGGGTCCTACGGGTCCCGCAGGTTCGGCAGGGTCTGCAGGCGCAACCGGTCCGACCGGAGCCAGCGGGACGAACGGCTCTATTGGTCCCACGGGCAGCTCTGGCACGAACGGCTCCATTGGTCCCACGGGCAACGCTGGCACGAACGGCTCCATTGGTCCGACAGGCAGCTCTGGCACGAACGGCTCCATTGGTCCCACGGGCAACGCCGGCACGAACGGCTCCATTGGCCCAACGGGAGGCCAAGGCCCGACCGGTGCGTCGGGTTCCCTCAGCGGTTTGACGACCAACCAGCTTGCTTACGCGACATCGACTTCGGCCATCACGACGGCAACCGGATCGGGCGCGAGCATGTTGAGCTGGGATGACACGAACGGATACCTAGGCATCGGCACCACTTCTCCTTCCGACAAGCTTGACGTCAAGGTCGGTGCAGGAGTGGGCGGAGTGCAAATTGACGGCACTGGCGCGCCAGCACTCCGCTTGATGAATGCCGGCACGCCCAAATTCGATGTGGGACTGGCCACGAGCAATGGAAGTTGGGCGTGGGACGCTTCGACCGACGACAGCGTGCTCAAGACCTATGGCGGAGATATTTTGTTCGCTACCCAGCTGAACGGCTATTCCAAGATGAAATTGACGTCGGATGGCAACGTCGGCATCGGCACCACGAGTCCCGCCGGCACCCTCGAAGTCACATATGCTGGAGGAACCCTATCGGCCGTCATCATGGCTGACGGCATGAACGGCACCGCTTCCCAAGACTTCTTTGGGATCGACGCGTTTCCCATCCAAGCGGGCATAAATAGCACGAATACGGTAGGTATTCGCGCCATGCCGAAGGTCACGGCCATCACCGGCACGACGACCAACCTCTTCTCGCTCTTGTCCTTGCCGATCCTCGGCAGCACCAGTTCGATCACCAACGTCTATGACGGATTTTTCCGGACCGATTCGACGGCTAACGGCACGATCACCAACAACTACGGCCTTTACGTCGCCGCTCCGACCGGGGCCGCGACCATTACCACCAAGTATGCCCTGGTTACTGAAGCGGGAGCGGGTAACGTCGGTATAGGAACGACATCGCCTGCATTTACCATGGATATCGTCAAAGCTGGCGCCGGACTCCGCGTTAGCAGCACTTCGGGCCAGCCAAGCTTGATCTTGGACGCGCCGGCCGCAACCGCCCGCCAACTGCAAATTCAGACCGCCGGTGCAAATCGGTGGGCGGTGGGCTCCGAGAGTACGGCCGAAGCTGGCTCGGCCGCCGGGAGCAACTTCATCGTAGGTCGGTTCAACGATGCTGGGACGTACCAAGGGGAAGCATTGTCGATCCTACGGAGCAATGGCAACGTCGGCATCGGCTCGACGGCCCCCACCCAGAAACTAGACGTCACCGGCAACGTCAACGTCTCAGGCAACATCTTCGGCAACGGGGTCCAAGGCATGATCTTCGGCGGTTCCTATTCGTACTACGTCGCAGGTTCCAACTACGCTTGTCCTGGACCCGGCACGGTACGCTACAACAACCAGCTGACGGCGGCGGGGAGTTGCCCGTCCGGATTTACGGGTTATTTGGCGTTCGCGTCCTACGACGGCACGAACACGAACTGCTTGATGATGTGTTACCGCTGATTGCAATCTAAATCGCGAGGCGCTCGAGCTTTTCCTGCGGATGCACCGGCCCGAACTTACCTTTATCGTCAGCGGCGACTTCCGAAGCCATCACCTTGACGTCGTGCGTATAGAAGAGCAGCCAGTGCTCGGGCGCCGCCTTTTGATAGAGCGCCAACTTTTCTTCTATGAGGAGTTCGGGGTAGCGGTCGTATCCCATGGTTATGGGAACGTGCACCCACGGCGTGCCCGGGATCATGTCGCCCGCGAAGAGCACCGTCTGCTGGTCCCCGCGAAAGACCGTGTGCATTTGGCCCGGCGTGTGCCCGTTCGTGTAGCGAAAGCTCAGGCGCCCGTCCAGGAGTCCTGGCACCCGGTCGCCATCGACGATCGTCAACCGGCCCGATGAGCGGAGCTTTTCGGTCAGCCCCGGAATGAAGGACGCCCGGTCGCGAAAATGCGGCTTCTCCGCCCGCGCCATCGCCTCTTTGCCGACCAGGTAGCGTGCCTTCGGGAAGAGCAGCTGGTCGTTGCCGGCTTGGATGTCGGCGTAACTCGGCAACAGGCCGCCAGCGTGATCGAAATGGAGGTGCGAAAGGATCACCAAATCGATATCGGTGTCTTTCAGTCCGAGGCGGTCCAGGCTCTGCAACAATACGTGCGCTGACTCGGTGACGCCAAAGCGGTCGGCGAGCTTCGGCTCAAAGAAGACGCCGATGCCGGTCTCACACAAGATGCGTTGGCCTTCGTGCTCGATCAGGAGCGCCCGGCACGACAACTGAATGCGGCTCTGCGCGTCGACCGTCGCCCAACGTTCCCAGAGCGCGCGCGGCACATTTCCGAACATCGAACCGCCGTCCAGCCATTGGCTGTTGCCGTTCACTCCGGAAAGTTTTGTTGTGCTCACGGGGAAACCTTTGCGACAGGCATAATTTGTCAAGAAAGCGTAGTGGGAGCAAGTGATTATTCTTTAAGCGATCCGGCAAAGACACTATGTCCGGTGGGGATTCGGGCGGGGTGCCCTGGAGTTATCAACACGTGCTGTGGATAACTCCATTGCGAGCGGAAATGACTAAAAAAACAACTCGCTCCCACCACTGGCCCTTGGGCCAAGAAATCGAAAACCGTAAAATTTCCGTGAAGATGTATAAAGGCCGCGCAAAGCCCCAGATGACGCTAGCCATTTGAAAGGCCGTTCGGTACCTTCTTCGAAACCGATCCGACTCGAGATTTTCAACTCGCAAGTCATACCGTCAATATAGATGTGGACGTCGTCATGCGCCTGGGCCGTTGCCTCGTCATTCTCCTGATCCTCCTCGCCACTTTTTCCACGGAAAAGAAAGCTTTCGCTTGGGGCGAACGCGGTCACGATCTCGTGGCGCGCATCGCCGCGCGGGTCCTCATCGCGCGTCACGCGAAAGACAAGAGCCTCACCGTTCCCTTCATCGAAAAAGAGCAGATGCTCGGCCACTTCGCCAACGTGCCCGACATCGTGTGGCGCAACGCGGACAAAGAAACGATCGACCTCAACTCGTCGACTCATTACGTCGACCTCGACTACTACGCCGCCGAACCGAGCTTCGGTTCGCTCTTTCGCCCCGTGGCGGAGATCGAAAAAAGCATGGTCGAACTCTGTGCTACGCCACCGAAGGGTTACACCTGTCCCGAGGACTCACACGGCAAGCCGACGATCAGCATGGTCGGATCCGCGACGTACCGGGTGCGTCAATTATATGATCTGATGGTGCAGGCCCTCGAGCGAGCCAAAGGGGCTAATGCCTCGAAGGACGGCAAGGCGCTGAACGCCGCCGTCAATCAAGCGCTCCTGGCCGGCGGCATCATGGCCCACTTCGTCGGAGACCTGAGCAATCCCGAGCACGGCACGAGCGACTACAACGGTTGGAACACCAGCCAAGGCGGTCTCCACAACTATTTCGAAACCGAGATGGTCAACGCCCAGCCGCTGCTTCTCGACCAGGAAGTCTACCTCGCGGCTCTGAACAAAAAGCCGTTCGCCAACGTCCAGAAAGTCCTACCCGAAGCCCAGCGCGCGGCGCTCTCCGACGATCCCTTCGCCGTTGCCATCGCCGAAGCGCTCGACGCGCGCGCGCATTTGTCGGCGTTGACCGCGCTCGACCGCAAAGTCTCGCTCCTAAAGCCGAGCCGCAACGACAAAGGCATGAATCTAAAGGCCGAGCGCCGCCCCGCCGTGGACGTCGCCCCGAAATTCCACGATCTTTTGGTCGAACGCCTCTCGGCCGGTGCCGACACCCTGGCGCACTTGTGGGAGTCGGCATGGAAGAAAGCCGGCAGCCCCGACCTCTCGGGCTACCAAAGCTATGACTACCCGGTTGCGCCCGCCTTCATCAAACCGGACTATCTGACGCCCGGAGCTTCTTGATTGATGGCTTTTCTGAACCGCGTCGCGCTCGGCGCGTTGCTCCTCGTCTTTGCCGCGCAAGCTGCCAGCGCCAAACCCCAAGAGCTGACGATCGCCGCGGCGGCGAGCCTCCAGGGCGCCCTGGAAGAAGTGGGCTTGGCCATCGCCAAGGACCAGCCCGACATCATCTTGCAGTACAACTTCGCCGCGACCTCGACGCTCGTCCGGCAAATCGAAGCGGGTGCGCCGCTCGACGTGGTCTTCTCCGCCGACGAAGCGAACATGGACAACCTCGCCAAGGCCGGCCTGATCGTCGACTCGACCCGCACCGACGTGCTCCGCAACGAGCTGGTCCTGATCGTCAAGGCGGCGCTCGCGGCCGACGTCGTGCGGACTCCCGCCGATTTAGGCAAGGACGCCATTAAGCATGTCGCGCTTTGCGACGAGGCCGTGCCGATCGGCCACTACGGCAAGGACCTCCTGACTAAGCTCGACCTCTGGAAAAAGCTCGAACCGAAACTCGTGCGCCCCGACAACGCTCGCGCCACGTTGGCAATGGTGGTCCATGAAGCGGCGGAAGCCGGCTTCGTCTATACGACCGACGTCGGCAAGGACGCTGCAGTGCGCGTTGTTTACCGCGCCGGAGACAAGGACGGCGTCGACATTCGCTATCCCGCCGCGGCGGTGAAAAGCACGAAGCACGCGGCCGCTGCCGCGCAATACGTCAAGCTTCTACAATCCGCCGCGGCCCGGCAAATTTTCGAGAAATTCGGGTTCACCTTGCTGGCGAAGCCTTAAGCTCGCCTGAGGATGAGGCCGACCCAGCCGCGGCAAAGGCAGCGGCTTTCTTCCACGAGACCAAGGTTCATGGCAAGTGCGACGAGCGGCACCGCCTCCTTTTCCACGAAGCCGGCTAGCACGATGCGGCCGTTTGGCGCGAGGAGGTCCCTCAGCTCGGCCAGCA